>JAZREB010000167.1:0-1902 GCA_045660585.1 Faecousia sp.
CATAGCCTCCATAACAAAGCTGCCGATATCCATATCCCCATGGCTTGTGCTGTTGTAGCCGGACTTAATGGCGGCATAAACCTGGGCAGGATCCGCATCAAAGCTACGGAAGGAAGCAATACTCTGATACTCGTCACTGTACATGGGGTAGTCCAGTTGCTGATTGCTCTCACTGTAGCCCTCTACCAGTGTAGGGTTATACCACAGCAAGGACAGCACATCATCCATAACCTCACCGTTTCTTGCCTGCATTCCCTGCTGGTAGACAGACAGTTCCGGCATGTTATAGCGGTTGGCGTACCAATGGAGCATAGCACCATCATAAAGAGTATCTCCGCAATCGCCGAAGTTAAAGGTCTTTACATAACCGTTTGCGGCAAGCAAATATTTGGCAGATTCCCGTACACCGGGCAGATCCGACAAACCGAAATCCGTACCCAGCACGCTGTTCATGGTCTCAAAATATATTGCAGAGAACTCAGAACCGATTCGATAATAGCCGGGTCCCTCAGGATATGCGCCCAAGGGCGTAAACAGTGCCAAGGAATTCTGAATCGAGGACACAGATTTTGCCAACAACTTACTGCAATCTTCGGGATACTCCTCATACACCGCCGCGGCGGCAATGGATAGACCTGCCATGCACCAGGGATTCCAGTTGGATGTGCTGTTATGTACGCCATGGTTCATACCGGTCACGACAGCATAGTTGTACAGAGCAGAGCTAATGGTTTTCCGTTCTGCGGCAGACATATAGTGATACAGCCAGTCATAGCCGATACCTACACCGTATGCCATCTGCGCCACGTCAAGGTAGTGAGAGGGGTGCCAGTCGGTAAAATTGGAAACCGCCAGCATTTCTGCCACTGCACGGTCTGCAAAACGACGTTCTCCGCTGATCCGGTAGACCATAGCCATCCACATAATTCGGGAGCTGGCCTCTCTGGACACAGCCAAAAGGCGCACACCGTCACGGATATCATAAATACTGACATCCGTGTTCAGCTCTGTCAGGCAGAAGTCGTACAATCTGGCATAGAGCACCTTGGAATAAGGATCTGTTTGTACCCGCTGTCTGATTTCCGCAAACTTGTCCGCATCTGCTAAAATACGGGGATGTTGTCCCTCTGAGCGGGCGAAGAACAGAGCATTTACCTCTTGCGCCGTGGTACTGATGGCGCCGGAAGTGCTGATAAGAGTCTCTGCACCCTGCACTACCGGAGAAATCACCGGCACAAAGGAACAGAGCATCGCTACCATCAGCAGTATAGAAAGGATTCGTTTTGTCATGCAGTTTACCTCCAAATCTGTGTTGTAGCACAGCAAAATGATAGGCATAGGGTAAATTTTCTATTACACATATGCCTTTTCCAATGTATTCAGTATATCGTATTTCCCTTGGAATAGCAAGCAAAAAACGGGAATTCGTCGGATAAAACAGGCTCTGTTGCGGGATTCATCCCCCAACAGAGCCTGTGGCTTTAATTTGTGAAATAGTTTTTGGCGCTGTCAGAGTATGCAAAGAGAGCTTTGCACAGGGTCAGCAGATCTCCGGTCTTGTTGTTGCCGTAGGTGTCTGCGCTGTACTGCAAGGTGCAGGATACGGGGGTTTCGCCCTTGTAGATCTGTACGGTGACCACGGAGCGAAGCTCTGCGGCAAGGAGAGTGTCCAGAGTGAAGGCGTAGTAGCTTAAGTTTGCATTATACAGCTCAGCGCTCTTTAGAACTACATTCTTTTCTGCCCCCTTGGTGTCGGTGTAACTGACCTTCAGAGACAGATCGGACAAGTTTCCTGTGTAGGTACCCATTGAGAAGACGAACTTGAGGCAAACCTTGGAGTCCAAGTTCAGAGCCTTGCCCTTCCATTCGATGGGAGCATTGGGAAGGTCAGTAAGAATCTTG
>JAZREB010000168.1:0-9167 GCA_045660585.1 Faecousia sp.
TGTAGGTTCCTTCTGCCTGGATCTTCAGTTCGGTGCCGGAAGCCTTGTACTTACCGCCCTCGCCTTCCTGTACTACGGTAATACCGCTGTCAGAGAAGGAGAAGACATAGGCTCCCTCAGTGGGGTAGCTCTCTGCCGCAAAAGACATCACGGGCAGAAGCGATAGGATCATAGCCAGTGCAAGTACCATGGCCATAACCTTGGAGAAAACGTGGGATTTCTTCATGTAATACACCTCTTTGCTTAAAATAGAGTTCGGGCATAGCATATCTATGCCACCGCAGTTTAACCCTATCACATAGGAAGACAAAAGTAAATTCGCATTTTTAGTAAATTTATCCTAAAAATCACTGAAAGATTCTATGTACATGTCGTTTTTCCGTTGTTTTTACGAGGAATTCAGATTTTTTCAATTTAAATTCAGTTTGGTATTTTTCCCGTTTTGTCGTTTCACTTGTTAATTTTTTGCACATTTATTTCTCTTTCCACTTCCCTTTTCGAGAAATATCCCCTATTGATCGCCCTTAGTGATTTTGCACAGACGACCTTTCCGCAACAGAAAAAATCTCCCCCGGAAGATAAATAGCTTCCCCGGAGCAGGAATCTGTTCCGAGGAAGCTATATAGATAATTCTATCAGATATTTCGAGATCCCAGATAAATCAGAAGGACAGCAATATCCGAAGGAGAAACACCGGAAATACGGCTTGCCTGCCCGATGGAATGGGGGCGGATCTCCGACAATTTCTGCCGTGCCTCCAAACGCAAACCGCTAATGCTGTTATAGTCCAGATCAGGGGGAAGCAGACGAGCTTCCGCTTTGGCAAATTCTTCGATCTGCTTTTCCTGTCTTGCCAAATAGCCCTGATATTTCACACGGATCTCTACCTGACTGCATACCTCCGGCGGAAGGATCTCACGACCGGGATCAAAGGGTGCAAGACAGGCATAGTCCATCTCCGGTCTGCGCAGAAGATCCAACATGCGGGCAGAACTGCTTACAGGGGCGGAACCTCGACCGGTGAGCAGCTCGTTCAGAGCCTCGCTTGCCCCTACACCACAGCCTTCCAGACGGCGGATCTCTCGGGAAACCATAGCATATTTCTCCCGTACGGCGTTCATCCGTTCCTCAGAGATAAGCCCACAGTTATACGCGAGCTCACTGAGTCTTTCGTCTGCATTATCCTGTCTGTGGAGCAGTCTGTACTCACTGCGAGAGGTCATAATGCGGTAGGGTTCCTCTGTACCCTTGGTTACCAGATCGTCAATGAGGGTGCCGATATAGCCATGGTCCCGACGGAGGATCAGGGGCTCTCTGCCCAGGATCTTTAGTCCTGCATTGACACCGGCTACATAGCCCTGAACGGCGGCTTCCTCATAGCCTGAGGAGCCGTTAAACTGTCCGGCACCATAGAGCCCGGGGATCTTCTTACACTCCAAGGTGGCATAGAGCTCCGTAGGATCTACGCACTCATACTCAATGGCATAAGCAGGGCGCAGGATCTCTGCATTCTCCAAGCCGGGAACGGTATGGAGCATAGCGATCTGTACATCCTCCGGGAGGGAGGAGGAGAAGCCCTGCACATACATTTCCTCCGTATCCAGACCGCAGGGCTCAATAAAGAGCTGGTGACGACTCTTGTCGGGGAAACGGACGATCTTCGTCTCGATACTGGGACAGTATCGGGGGCCCACACCGGTAATGGAACCATCATACATGGGACTGCGGTCTAAGTTATCACGGATGATCTCATGGGTCTCTTCGTTAGTGTAGCACAGATAGCAGACCGCTTTGTTCTCCGGCTTATGGGTGGTAGAGAAGGAGAAGGGCTCTGTCTCTTCGTCACCGGGCTGGATCTCCATTTTGGAAAAATCGATACTGCGAGCGTTAATACGGGGAGGGGTTCCGGTCTTGAATCGACGGAGGCTGAGCCCCAGCTCTCGCAGACAGCCTGTCAGCTCCGTGGCACTGCGCAGACCGTCGGGGCCGGATTCGATAACACTTTCCCCTGTGATCACAGTGCTGTCTAAATAGGTACCTGCGGCAATGACACAGGCCTTGACATCGTAACGCGCACCCAGTTGGGTGACCACACCGGAAACCGATCCGTTTTCCGTGAGAATCTTGGTGATGGTAGCCTGCTTCAAGCTGATATTGGGCTCTCGCTCCAAAATGTGCTTCATATGCTCCTGATACTTTCGGCGGTCAGCCTGGGCACGGAGGGAGTGCACAGCAGGCCCCTTGCCACGGTTCAGCATCCGATATTGGATACAGCAGGCATCGGCGGCCTTGCCCATTTCTCCACCCAGTGCATCCAGTTCCCGAACCAAGTGCCCCTTTCCCGTACCACCGATGGCAGGGTTACAGGGCATGTTGCCTACAGCATCTAAGTTAATGGTAAAAATCAGTGTTTTCAGCCCCAAGCGAGCCCCTGCAAGGGCGGCTTCGATCCCGGCATGGCCTGCGCCAATTACCGCCAGATCATAAGAGCCGGCAAAATATTCCATAGATCCGTTCCTTTCTACAGGGGACTCTGCTTGATTTTTGCAAATCGACGGGGATATTGGGCAGGGGTCGGCTTTACCTTGCGGATCACCAGCACTTTGCGAGGTGCTCCGTCGATTTCGTACTCTGCCACCCTCTCCAATTTACCGCCTAAGAGAGAAATGGCTCTCTTGGCCTCTTGCAGTTCTTCCTCGGCGGCGGCGGCCTTCATAGCAAGGAAGCATCCTCCCACCTTCACAAAGGGAAGACACAGCTCTGCCAGAATATTGAGCCGAGCCACTGCGCGGGAAGTCGCTACATCGTAGCTCTCCCGATTGCCGTATTCCTCTGCACGGGCGGCAACACATTCTGCCTCCACTCCCATGGTATCCATGGTCTGACGGAGCCAGTTTACACGCTTTTGCAGGCTGTCCAAGAGAGTCAGTTGGATGGTAGGCTCTCCCAATTTCAGGGGAACACCGGGGAATCCCGCCCCACAGCCCACGTCAATGAGCCGTTTGTTTTTCAGGTTCTCGATCCCCAACAGTGCCAGACAATCTGCAAAATGGAGACGAGCTACTGCTTCGGGCTCTGTAATGGCAGTGAGATTCATAACTTTATTCTGCTCAACGAGAGCATCGCCGAATTGGCAGAATTGATCTGCCTGTGCCTCCGTCAGAGGGATCCCCAGGCGGTCACATTCGGACAATAATGTTTTCTTCATATAAGATCCTCCGTAGGATTATTTTCCGACACAGAAGCGTTCAAAAATGCGATTGGTGATATCCTCGCGAACCGTACGACCGGTGACCTCCCCCAAAGCGCCCATGGCATCTTCTACATCTGTCAGCACAGCATCGGGCGTCAGTCCCATGCACAGAGAGCTCTCTGCACGGATAATGGCATCGGTAGCTCTCTTGAGGGCACCGAACTGACGGGCATTGGTCAGGAGGGATCCGTCACAGCGGAGCTCCCCTGCATAGCGTTCTTCCAAAAATGCTTTCAGTCGATCCAAATTCTCTCCCTGCTGTGCAGAGAGGGTCAGGACAGTATCAAAGGGAAGCTCTTCCTCCCTTACAACCGAGCCTAAGTCGGATTTGTTCACAATACCGATGGATGTAGGGGCTCTCTTTGCAACCTCCATGGCTCTACGATCCTCCTCGTTCAGGGGCTCTGAGCCGTCACAAACAAAAATCGCAAGCTCTGCGGCCTTGGCGGCCTCTTCCGAGCGTTCTACACCCATGGCCTCGATCCGGTCGGCGGCTTCGCGGATACCGGCGGTATCTGTCAAACGGAGGAGCACCTTGCCCACAGTGACAGGCTCTTCTACCGTATCTCTTGTAGTACCTGCGATCTCGGTTACAATGACCCGATCGTACCCTGCAAGGGCATTAAACAAGGAGGACTTTCCTGCATTGGGTCTGCCTAAGAGGACGGTTTTGACGCCTTGCTTCATATGGCGACCCTGCTCGTAGGTAGCAAGGATGGTGTTCAATTCTTCCTTAGATTTTGTTAAAACCTCGGCGAAGACAGGAATTTGGAAATCCTCGATATCCTCATCGGGATAGTCCAAAACAGCATGGAAATGACTGCACAGGTCTGTCAATCTGTCGTAAATGGGGTGGAGTCGCTTTCCCAATGCGCCCCCTAATTGCCCTGCGGCATTGGCGGCGGCATCGGGGGATTCGGCATGGATCAGATCGATGACAGCTTCTGCCTGGGTCAGATCCACTTGCCCGTTGAGAAAAGCTCGCTTGGTAAATTCACCGGGACCCGCCTGACGGGCGCCCGCTGCAAAGAGTGCCTCTAAGGCCGCCGCTAACATAGCCGGGGATCCGTGACACTGTAGCTCTACGGTATCTTCCCCGGTGTAGCTACGGGGGGCGGCACAGCGAACCGCCAATGCCTGGTCAATGATCCGACCCTGTCTGTCCCGGAGAGTGCCCAGTACCATTTTGTGGACAGGGATCTCCCGGAGGGCTTTCCCATTGTCCGGCGTAAAAATCTGTCCTGCCACTTGGACACAGCCCTGACCGGACAGGCGGAGAATGCCAATGGCACAGGGATCCTTCCCCGTGGCAATGGCCGCAATAATATCATTCATGATGTTAACCTCAACGTAGCTGATTTTCCAGGAAATCAGCGAGTTCACGGATCCGACCGTCTGCAAAGGGAGATTCCAAGCCGGTGGATTCCATCAGTTCGGGGAGGGTGCTCTCTCTGTCCTGGCACAGTAGTTCATAGTACAGATCCAAACCGTCTCCGGAAGCCAGCTCCTGCCCGTAAATCTGGAGTGCGGCATCGTTGGAAACACAGTAGCTGATGACATAGTAGGGAGCAATGTAGAAATGCTGTACATCGATCCAGCCGGGAGCCAGCAGATCCTCCATACCCATGTACAGCAAATCAAGACCGTACTTTTCGTTGCACCGGGCAAAGAGTGTGTTGAGCCCTTCGGCATTCAGTTCTTTCTCGGGGAGAGAGTAGGCAAGGACTTCAAATTCCGCATAGCAGGCCTGAGTCAGGAAAACCAGAACCGCATCGGCGGCCTTGGATTTGATCAAGGCAGAACGATCGGAGGGATTCAGATCCGCACGGTTCAGGGCGAGATATTCCAATCCCTGAGAGAATACCTCTGCACAATCCACGCTGGAGAACCCACCGCAGTTGACGTAGCCATCTACAAAATGTCCGAATTCATGACACAGAGTTGCAAGATCCCCCAGAGTTTCCGCAGGGGAAACATAGAGGAAGGGCATCTCATAGGAATTGAGATAGGTCATGTAGGAGCCGGGGAGCTTCGTAGCGGAAATGGAAGTATCCCATAACTCATAGTCTACCATGAAATCATAGGAAGTCCGAATAATACCACCGAAACTGTCGACGGTTTTTTGGAACAGCTCCACAGATTCGTCAATGTCCTTATAGGGCAGTCCTGCCTGTGCCATGACAGCGGTAAATAAGAGCGAGGGCATTTCCTCTGCAATGTCATTGCAGTAGTCTTCTACCTGCCGGGGGGTATAGTCCCGTTCATAAGTATAGCTGTATGCAAAATCGGCATAGCTGTCATAGTCCAGTTCCTTGGCAATTTCCTTCCGAACTCGGATGATCTGTGCATAGAGCTCTGCGGCTTGGGGATTGTATTTTTCGTAGTAGGCTCTGTAGGCACTCAGATAGTCTGTAGTAGAAATAGAGTTATCTTCCAATATCTTATCCAGAGAAGTCTCTTTTCCATTCCACAGGATCGTAGGGTCATTCTGCAAGGCCAAATATTGGGACTCAATTTCAGATTCCTTCTGCATGAGAGCAACTACGCTGTCCTTGGAATAAATGCGGTTTTCATCGTAGAAGAGGAAGAAATCTTCGCCGAAGTATTCCTCCTCCAATTCCTGCCGCAGGGGACTTTCGGACATAGCAATATAGCATTTTTCCTGTGCCTGGCTCAGCAGAGGGGACAGCTCTTCACACCGATTGTATTCTTCGTCATAATACGTATCGTCCAAATGCAGGCTATAGCGAATATAGGACAGAGCATGCATGGTGTCAAAATACAGATGCTCTTCAAAGACCCCTTCATAGGCATCAAGGATCTCCTCTGCTGAAGCACTTCCCTCTTCTACCATATGCTGTACCTCTTCGTAGCCCTGCACAATAGGCTCCGCCACGGGAGAAACGTATTCTATCTCGGAGAAGGGGATCTGTTCCTCGTAGGGCTCGTAGCTCCGCTCAAATTCCTCGTAGGTAATGTATTCGTTATACTCATGGGTGCCGGTTTGGGGAGGCGCAACATTGCCCGGCTCATTGTTATAGGATTCTTCGGGACGATAGACATCAGGTGCCGACATAGTGGGAGTTAACACATTTTCCAGATACTCCACCTTGTCAGAAAAAGTGGAGATCCCACAGCCACCCAGAAGAATAGAGAAACACAAGAGGATCGGCAGTAAGATTTTCTTAAAAGTCTTCATTTGATTCTTCCCTCCATGTTGGGCTCCCCGGCGATCTTGCGGCTCAGCTCTATGAGTGCGGGATAGTTGTTGGGATTGCCTGCGGCAACAGAGCAACGGTCATAGAACCGCAAGGGCGACCCATCCAGAGCAGAAGCGATCCCCCCTGCCTCGGTTACGATCAAGCTACCTGCGGCATAGTCCCAGGGGCGCAGACAACATTCAAAGAATAAATCTGCCTTTCCTGCGGCAAGATAGCACAGATCCAGAGCAGCTGAGCCTCCACGGCGCACATCCAAAGCGACCGGGAACAGTTCTTCGATAAATCGGAGCGTAGCAGGGATGGTATCTCTGTAATAAATAGCGGAGCCTAAGAGAATCAGACTGTTGGGAAGATCTGCCTCTGTGACCCGGAGGGGCTTTCCGTTCAGGTACGCACCACGACCCTTTTCCGCAGTGAACAGTTCCCGAGCAAAGGGATTATATACTGCGGCGGCTACGATCTCTCCCTTTTCCCACAGACCTACACTAATACAACTGTGGTGGAGATCGCGAACAAAATTGGTAGTACCGTCAATGGGATCAATGATAAAATAACTGTCTCTCTCATCGATATCGCACAGATCGTCCTCTTCTGCATAGATCCCACAGTAGGGGTAGGCTTCCCGGAGCTCTTTGCACAGAAAATCCTGCACCTGCTTGTCATAAATCGTGACCAGGTCGCAGGCTTGCCCCTTGTCCGTGACATAACTGCCGATATCTACAGCAGAGAGCATCAGGGCTCCTGCATTTTTTACAATGGTGTATAGAGGATTATAATTTTGTTCCATTTTTCCTCCTTTATATATAAGCGACGGCCTCTATAGCGTTTAGTGCCAGAAGAACGTCCTCTTTCGTGTTACGGTGACCCAAAGAGAATCGAACGACCCCCCGCGGGAAAGTTCCCAAGGTTTTGTGGGCAGAGGGGGCACAGTGAAGACCGCAGCGGGTGAGAATACCGTATTTCCGATCCAAATCATCTGCGGCTTCTGCATTGTCTCTGTGTAGGAAATCCACGGCTATAACGCCGACCCGACGAGACAGGTCAGGGGTTCCTATGAGCTGTACACCGGGGATAGCTTGCAATCCGACCAAAAACAGCTCCGTCAGGGACTGCTCTTGTTTGCGGCGTTCTGCCATAGTTTGGTTTACATAATCCATAGCCGCAGACCATCCGTAGATCCCGGGCAGGTTAGGTGTGCCGGATTCAAATCGATCGGGCATATAGGGCGGAAGCTCTTCAGAATCGGACATACTGCCGGTCCCCCCCGCAATAATGGGCTCTAAATCACGGGAAAATTCCTTAGAAACCAGAAGCGCACCAATTCCCTGGGGACCAAGGAGCCCTTTGTGGCCCGGGACAGCCAGAGCGCTGAGTCCGAGTTCCCCAAAATCCACAGGGATGTGTCCGGCGGTTTGAGCCGCATCTAAGAGAAAGGGAATGTTGTATAGTTTACATAATTCTCCAACTGCTTTTGCATTCTGTACCGTTCCGCACACATTGGAGCCGTGGCACAGAACCAGCAGACGGGTGTTGGGACGGATCATAGAAGGAATAGATTCGATATCTAAAAAGCCTTCCTTATCACAGGGGATCCGATCAAAGGCAATGCCCATTTGCACAAGGGGACGCATAACCCCATTGTGCTCCATGGAGCTGACTAAAACATGATTTCCGGGACGAACACTACCCTTTATGGCTAAATTCAGGGCGGCGGTAGCTCCGGCTGTGAGGATCACACGGTTGGGATCTCCGTGATGAAAGAAATCCGACAGCTTTTCACGCAAACTCAGTGTCTCCAACCCGGCTTCTTGGGCGGGTCCATAGACACTGCGATTGATATTCACACCGATTTGGTTTACATAATACTGCATGGCCTCTCCAACTCCCGGTGCTTTGGGGAAGGTGGTGGCGGCATTGTCCAGATAGATCATAAATAGTTGAGATCCTTTCCATTCGCCTCTTTCGGCATTGAGTGCCACTTTTTGGGGGTAACCGTGGACACACAGTCCCTGACAAGTACCTCTAAATCACGGCGTTTCGTGGATATACACCATAATTATACCCTATTTTCATAGAAGAATCAAGTCCGAACACGATCTTTTCCCACTGTGCCTCCTACTGTTAGTGCCATTGCTACCTCTGCAATAGGAAGCACCCTGCTACGGCGGGGCACGGATTAAAAATTCGGACTACACCGATCCGCAACTATACTGCAATGAAACACAATATAAAATTTCCTATAAGCTAAACAATCCATGCACCTTACTCTTTGTACAAAAACTCCCCGACACCATATTTTTTCAAAACTGTTTCAATTTATTTACAAAATTTTCTTGACTTTCTCAGAAAATCGGGTATTATATATACAGTTAGCACTCATGGTTTTTGAGTGCTAAGAATGCCATAATCTTTGGTGAGAGGTCTTCCCTCTCGTCCTATCAATAATTGGAGGTATGAATTATGAAACTGATCCCCCTTGCAGACCGCGTTCTGCTGAAGCCCGTTGAGGCTCTGGAAACCACCGGTTCCGGCATCATCCTGTCCACCGCTACCAAGGAAAAGCCTGTCATTTCCGAAGTCGTAGCAGTAGGTCCCGGCGGTATGGTTGACGGCAATGAGATCAAGATGGTCGTCAAGGCTGGCGATAAGGTAGTCGTTGCTAAGTACGCCGGCACCGAAGTCAAGCTGGATGA
>JAZREB010000169.1:0-13531 GCA_045660585.1 Faecousia sp.
GTTTTCGCATTGATTATATTTTTGTTATAGTGCCTACCGCGCAATCCCTCCGTCACGGCTATGCCGTGCCACCTCCCTTTACACAAGGGAGGCTTTAGTGCCTACCGCATCGGTAAACAGTTCGATAAATCGGAATTTGGAGATGATTTAAGGCTCTATTGGGAACGGATCCCAATAGAGCCTTTGAATTTAGGGGGGAAAATTAGTCTGCGAAGTAGGCTTTGGCACTGTCGGAGTAGGCAAAGAGGGCTTTGCACAGAGCCAGGAGGGTGCCTTCCTTGTTGTTACCGTAGGTGTCGGCGCTGTACTGCAGGGTTGCGGATACGGGGCTGTCACCTGTGTAGACCTGAGCAGAAACAACGGTTCTCAGCTCAGCGGCGGTGAGGGCATCCATGGTGAAGGCATAGTAGCTGTTCTTCACATTGTACAGCTCTGCTTCCCGGAGAACCAGGGTCTTGTTGGTTCCGTCTACATCCGTGTAGCTGACATGGAGGCTTAGATCGGACAGTTCCCCGGTGTAAGTGCCCATGGAGAAGATAAACTTGAGGCAGACCTTGGATTCAAGGCTCAGTGCCTTGCCCTTCCATTGGATGGGAGCATCGGGCAGGTTATCCAGAACGGTGTTGGTATTGCCGAATGTTACGGCATCCAAATCGCGGAGGTATGCCTTTTGGGTGTCTGTCATATTGGCATCTACCAAGGTGTCGGTACGGTAGCCCTTATATGTCTGGGCATAGGCACCATAGCGCAGAAGCTCTGCACACAGAGCCTTCAGCTTCTCCGGGACACCGGCCTTCTCCATCTGACCGTATGCATAGTCCGCAATGGAATAGACATCGGTCTCGGAGTAGTAGGCTCTGCCGTCCTTTTCCATATAGAGGGTTGCTTCCAGACGGTCATTCATGTTGACCGCGGTGAGACCTTCTAAGGTGAAGTAATAGTAGTTTTCACTCTTATCCTCGGGATGGAGGATCTCTCTGTGGTAATTTGTATGGCTATTTTCCTCATAGATGGGGATGAGGACTTCCAGATAGACATTCTCGTAGCCATCCAACTCTTCTTTCGCAACCAGATAGTTCATGGAAATATCACTTGCCAAATTCAGGCTGTGGCGGATGGTAGTGCCCTCATCCAAGACGGGAGTTTCATCCTTCCGGCTCAGGAGAATCGCATCCATAAACACTGCGGCGGCTTCTAAGGTTCTGCCGTCAACTGCGAAGCTGTAGGGCTCTTCTAAGACTGCTACACTCCGCTTTTCGGGTTTGATCTCAGTATCACCGGTACCTGTGTTATCGTCTTCCGGGAGAGCTTCGGTGGGAGCCTCCTTGTAGGCTACCTTCAGATCCGTAATAGAGAGAATATTACGGGTCTTGTCCGTTCCCTCATAGGCATTGTAGATGACCAGATAGACATCTCCGGAAGCAGGCAGGGTGCTAACATCCAGATCGTAATACATGCCTGTAGAGGTTACGAGCTTCTCCTCGATCCGAGTCAGAACGTCCAGTGTATCGGCAGAGGTGTTGGGAGCCTTAACAAAGCCTGCGGCAAGAGTACCACAGTCTGTTAGGATGGTTTTGGCTCCGATGTCAATGCTGACGGGCTTCTGTGCGGCAGACATCACCAGCTTAAAGACCACAGCCTCTCCGGGAGAGAGGTAGACCTCGTTCTTGGGGCCGACCTTGTTGTAGTCCTTGACATGAAGAGCCAGGTGGTCTGTAACCATATCCACCGTTTCAGTGGGGACGGGCTCTGAGGGATCAGGTACTGTGCCCTCCGGCTTTACAGGTGCGGTGAGTTCCGCGCTGTCTACGAACAAAGCACCCTTTGTAGAATTGCCGAAGGTTACGGCGCTAAAGTCTGCCACAGACAGGAGAATATCGCGGATCTCCTTGACATAATCGTGGGCTTCCTTGTCTAAGCCGTAGGCATCTAAGGAAATCTTCTGTTGTGTGGTCAGGAAACCTTCTTCTTTGCTCACATCCACAGGATCATAGATCCGCACCGCATCGAAGTAGAATTGTCCCCCTCGATTCAGAATGGGCAGGGAGGAGGTTACGGCCTTGCTGACCCAGATAAATACCTTATAGGTTCCATGGGGCAGACCGTGGATGCTGACTACGGGGATCTGGGACAGCTCCATTTCGCCCTTGTTGTTGACGGTAATGGATTTCATCCTCTCCCCGGACATGTTCTGCACCTCTACACGGATGGTGGCCTGCTCCTTGCCGGTACGGCTAATGAGATCAAAGCCGGTGCCGGTGAAGGTGAAGCTTGCTTCGGTGTAGGTTTTGGTATTGGATTCGATCTTTACACCGGCACCTTCTACAAAGTAGGAGCTTCCGTTGGACAGTTCGGCAATGCGATTCCCATCCTCCTTGGGAGGAGCCAGCTTTTCCGGTCCTATGTAGATGTAGTCGATCTCAATAAGACCGCCGTCGGCACTGCACACATTTCGAAATCGGAGTCCCATATTGGTAAGGAATTCTATATTTCGGAAATAATCGTCCAACACAATATCCATCACCTGATATTCACTTGTGACGGAGATGTTCTTTTCTATCGTTCCGGGGTCAGAATAGCTACCGTTATAGGTATAGCCGCGGCTCATAAACTGAAGCTCCGGTTGCTTTTCCCCATCAGCGGTGCAATTGACAAAGCGGAAACGAACCCTGACAATTTCAGCCGAATCTGTGGGATAACGAAGGGTAGCGGTTGTTTTCGCCATGTCGTAATCCTTGTACTTAGCTAATGTAACGATAAAGGGACCTTTGGTTCCATTCAAATCCTTATCTGTAACATCCAATTTGAGAATGCCGGCTTGATTGTCGATGTCAAATGCTGCTTTGTTGTCATTCGCGTGGACATTTCTGTTGGTACCCCAGTAGCCTACCGCTTTACTGTGATCTACGAAGTCGGAGTTGATGCCGCCGTAAATCTCGGATGCGTAGCGCTGACGGTCGCCCTCTTCGTTTTCGAAGCCGAAGAACAGCGCATCGTCGGGATAAGTGGCATCCTCATAAGAGGAATCGTAGCCGTATACGGGATCGGGAGCCAACTCGCCGGGTCCGACATAGATATAGTCAATATCTACCGTTCCCTCTTCATCGCTGCTCATATGCTGGAATCGGATACCGAAATTGGAGATCAGGGTCATTTTCCGAATGGCATCTGTCAGAGGCATAGTCAAGGTCTGGAAACCGTCTTTGATCTCGTAATAACCGCGGATGTAGGTGCGGTTGTTATAGGAGTCGAAGTCTACATACTTTCCGTCCTTATCATAGCCGTCATAGAGGAAAATAACGTTCATATCCTTGTCGGCATTGTTGGACTTTTCGCAGTCGTTGGTACGGAAGCGGAGCTGCATATATTCTGCATTTTCCGGCTTGAAGCGTACGGTGTATTGGTTCGCGCTCCGATTTTCGCCAAGGTCATACAGATCCGAGGTTGTCAGATAGGGTCCCCGAATATTCTCTGTACTGAGCTTATTTGTGACCTCCAGAGTCAGGATACCCATTTCATTATCAATGGTATAGGAATGGGCACTGCTGTTTAATTCGGGGTCGGAGGTCCAGGAGGACTCACCGCGGAGATCGTAATTCCGTCCGCTGTAGGCATCGGATTCGTAACGGAGCTGATCGATTTCCTCGTTTTCAAAGCCGAAGAACAGGCTATCGCAGGTGGGATTGGCATCGACCTTGGGTCCGAGATAGATATAGTCAATGAGAATATATCCTCCGTCTTCGATCTTGATCTGCTGGAAGGCGGGGAACAGGAAGCGGATCGTATCCGGTCGACCATTCACCCATGTATGCTCAGCCAGATCGAAGGTTAGTGTGATCCATTTGCCGCTTTCCACATCCTCCTTGTTTAGAGACCAGAACTTTTGATTCGCGTTATAATCGTAGCCCTCTACTTGCCCCGCAGTAGTAAAGGGAGCATCCTCAGGACCAAAGAAGACCTTTGCATTAGGGGCTTTGGTTCCGTGCTGCGTAACATTTACAAATCTAACACGCATTTGTATGTGGTCATTTCCTGTTAAGGTGTAATTCAATTTGGAGCTTTCTTTGGGCTTGGGATAAACGGAACCATAGCCGCTTTCATGCTCTGCCTGCCGTTTAGGTGTTAGCTTCATAAAACCGCTGCCGATGTTTTCCAGTTCGAACCAGTCGTTTATCCAATTGTCCTTAAGATCGTAGTTGACACCGCTGTACATGGTACCGGAGTAACGCTGTTTGTCCAAATCGGTGTTGTTAAAGTCTATAAAGACACTGCTTTCCTCCTGCATGGCTCGCACCTTGGCAGGATCGCTTTCCGGGCCTACGTAAATATAGTCTACCTGAATCTGACCTTTCTTGTTTGTGTCGCTTTGGTGCAGGTGGACAAAGCGAACGTAGATATTCTGGATGGACGCAAAGTCAAGTTCCTGTATATTCTTGGTGATTTCCACAACACCTACTACATCTTTTCCGTTGGAAGCATAGGCCTTGTCATAGTGCAGTCTGGGGTGGCCGTCAATGCGTTTTCCTGCGGAGTCATAGCCTGCAATGGTACACTGGACATAGGGATTTGGATCTCCTGTTTCCAGGGGATCAAAGGTTGCGCCGGAAATCTTAAAGGCTACATGGAAATACAGCCGTCCGGAAGGTACCTTGTAGTTCAGCAACCAATGAGGCTCTGAGTTTTCGGTATAGGTAATGCCGTTACCGCTACTGTTTGTCATGTACAGGTAGGGGCCGTAACGATCCTTGTTGTTGGAGTCTTGGGCCGTTGCATTCCCTACGGGGACGTTAATAACACCGGCAGTGGTGTTCATGGAATAGCCACTGTCCTTACCGTTATCGGTGGCGCCGTAAACAGCCCATCGACTCTGTGTGTCGTAGTTAATATTCTGCTGCTGCTTTTGATACTGCGCCCCGGTATAACGCAATGCCGCAGAAGCATCATTCGTAAAGTCAAAGAGCATTGCAGCAGCACCGCTTTCGTGAGCCATGTCCTGTGAACCGTCTTGATCTGTCAGGAGACCTACATAGAGATAATCTATGATCACTGCACCCAAATGATCTGCATCCTTGCTTTCGATATTGTCTATGGTTATGCGGAAGGCAGTGGCTAAGTCGGCATTTGTGAACTTATCTGTTAAGGGGAGGGTAAGGGTGAAGAATTCGCCGCTGTTCAGAAGCTCTGCATCAAGGTCTTTTTGCACCGCAATTGTGGCAAGCTCGGCTAATTCACCGTTGCTGGTATAGTGGACTACGCCCTCTGCATCCGTTCCTTTATTCACACCGGTGTAGAAGTAGAACTTGAGTAGGGGGTGTGTTTGCCCTTCACGAAGCACAAAGTCTTTCAGTCGCATACGAACCTGCAGATACTGATTCTCTTCGGGATGGAATTTCAGTTGGAAGTGATCGGACAGATGGATACCGGTTTGGATATAGGGGCGCTTGTCAGCATTTTTCATTGTAAGGACAAGAAGCCCGGCTTTTTGGTCAATGGTAGGGAGATTCATGTTGCCGGTATGTGTGATCCAGTTCACAGCTCTGTCGTTGCTTGCAACTTTATCAAAATCCAATCCGTTGTAGAGCAGATGCTTGTTATAGCGTTTCTCCGCTCCGGTACCGTCAAAGTCTGCAAAGAAAGCGTTGGAAGGGATGTTGTCCCTGTCGATCTTGAAATCATAGAGTTGATCGCCAACATTGCCGTCGTCCTGCACTTCCTCTTGGGGAGTACCCACAGACTGCCAGAGGTTGTCTGTTCCTACGGCCTGCAGATCAAAAATACCCTCTGCAAAGTCCGTTTCGTAATACATCTGGGTAGCGGGAACCAGATGGACGGGGAGACTCACCGTGTGCCAAGAGCCATCCTCAAAGGGAATGTTGATCTTAGCGTTTACGGTAACTACCCTGTCCAGCATTTTACAGGGAGTGAAGCGGAAGGAGTCCATGTCTCCGTCTGCATCACTGTCCAAGAGAAGGATGTTCTTGCCGTAGTTCTGATCTTCGGCAGTTGCGTAGCTGACCGAAAGGAGCTTACCATCCCGTACCCAGATCTCCGAGGCACCGGTCACTACGGCATTTCTGACAACCTCTACATCAATGGGCTTGCCGTAGTCCAGAACCACTGCCTGAGGCTCCGGATCCAAGATCATGTCCAGTCGCCGATTGTAGCAATATACATTGGTACAGACAAAGGACAGGGTCTCCGAAATATAGGCATCTCCTGCAGGGGCGGCAAAGGCATTTCCCGTGGCGGAAAGGGAATCTGCGTTTCCTGTGCCGGAATAGGTGTAGGCATAGCTTTCTTCTGTCCAATAGTTGGGATCCTGTTCTTCTTCTACCACGGTGTAGGTCTTGGTAGAGGCAAAGTCAAGACCCCGGAATTCTGCGATCTGATCCCCTCTCAGGGTAAAATAGCCATCGCCGTTGGTCTTGCCGAAGCCTACCTGTACACCGTTCTTTGTGAGATAATAGGGCATATTGGCAACAGGCTCACCGTTTTCTGTGAGGAAGAAGCCATAGATCTTCTTTTGCAGATTGTTCAGAAGGGCTGTGCCCAAGGGAGTGCTTTCGTCACTGCTATAGTAGGGGTTGATTTCCTTTTCTACAGTGAGGGTGTCGGTCTGGGGCAGGTTGAAGCGGATATAGCAGTTGGTTCTGCCTCTGCCTCGCTCCATGTAGTAGATTCGCAGGGTGTGTTCCTGTCCGTCTGCCAGAGTGGCAAGTCTCTGTTCCTTCACAGAGTCTGCAGTTTCTTCACCGATTTTTCCGGTGTAGAAGTTGGGCTCGTATATATGGCCTATAACAGAGGTGCCTTCCGGCGAATAGGTATAATCGGTAAAATCGCTGTTTTGGTTGTAGATTCCGGACATATCCGTTACTCGACCGTACTTCTCGGAGCGAATCACGACATTGCCGGTTTGGAAGTCGATCTGACCCTGGATAGCATCGTGGGTGCCACCAATGTCTATGGCCAACTTGCCGTCAATATAGACCCAAACGTCGTCATCTCCGGAGAATTCGAAGATAATGGGATTTTCATTTCCGTTTTGGTCAACTACCGTGCCGTCTTCCGTAATGCGGAAGGAGACCTCCATAAGCATGCCGAAGCCCCAGGAGGAGGTACCCATATCATGGGGATTGGGTCCAAGTGTACCGGTCTGAGAAATACCTTCTTGCAGGTATGTCGTACACAGAGCGGCACTGCCGCCTTCTACGGGTGTGTCTCCGGGGAAGCCCTTCCAGACCTTGTCCGTGATTTTGGCAAAGGGCTGGAATCCCGTAACATATCGGTCATAGAGCTTGTGGGTTGTGGGATCCTCAAAAACGTAGGTAGCAGGATCCTCAACCGTTTGCGTGCCGGAGCCGGGGACATTATAGGCGGTGGGGAGGTCTGCAATAGACAGGGTCGCATCGGATTCGGGCTCGTCGGCAAAATAGACAGCGTTGGTATCGCTGTTCAGGACATAATACCCGGTCTCTACATCATAGATAAAGGGGATCTGAACATTCGTATATACAGACTTGGCACCTTCTATGTCGTCTATGCCCCACAGGTCACCACTGACAGCGACTTCCGGATTTAAGGGATCTATGTTTGTTCCCAATTCCTGCCGTACTATGCCGGATGAAATGGCAAAATTCTGCAAAGCGTGGTCCAAGCCGGAAATGTTTTCAAATATTCCCTCCGAATTCCACTTGGAGAAATACGGAATATTTTGGCCGCGGTTTTTTCCGCCGGTGAAATATAAGCCCCTTTTGCTACCATTGTCCAGGTCTTTGGTCAAGCGGTTCATTTCATCCTCGTTCCAGTTGTATAGGGTGGTGTAGCCTACATATTTGATCTGCTGGCCTTGGTTGCCTTTCTTACAGATGCGCAGCTCACTGCGGTAGCCCATGAGCTTCAGGGTCATGGCATCCACCTGCTCCTGAAGGGCGGTGATATTGGACAGCTCCGTTTCTGTGAGAGTATAATTATTGTATGTTGTATATAACTCCACGGCTTCTTCGAAGGTGGACAGGAACGCTTCATGGGTCTCGGCAGAATAAAGGGGATCGTAGCTTAGCTCCGGCTCTACACTCAGGAGCATTTCATACAGGTTCTCTACATTGACTCGATCCGTAGAGAGGCGATAAGCCTTGAACAAATGACCCTCTCCAAAGGAGGATGGCATGGGCGCCATCTCGAAATACCGGTTTCCGTCAGCATCTTCACCATACTGAATATAAGAGGGAATGCCGACATCGCTTGTACCACCGAAATCAGAGGGCTTTACATTACGATAAAAGCCAAGGGACTGTCTTCCGTTGTCTCCGGGACCTTGCCGAAGAACAAGACCGTAATCCATCAAGGTAGCGGCAGTGCCACGCTCTAAGTATGAAACCCCGGTTTCGATGTTATAGCCGGGAGATAGGTAGTATGCCTCCGACATCCCATCATAGTCGCCGCGGAGTTTCAGACGATGCTCCCAAAGGGCGGCACCTGATGTAGTTGTGTCGTGAATGACCTCAAATGCCATTTTCGGATCTGCATCGTAGACACGGCCATCTTGAATAGTGACTTGAGTCGCAGCTACTTTGCCATAAATGGTAGGAGTGGAAGGATCCATAATAAAGTAGGTCAGCTTCCCGTTAACGGTCTTTTGGGATACAAAATAGAACAGACCGTTCAGCTCCTTAATAGAGTCATAGGTTGATGCCGAGTCGAATTGGTAGGCGGTCAGATTTACAAATTCATTGATAGGGACGACAGGAGGAAGGCTCGCCAGCAGATCCGAATAGTATGAGGCGGCCTTTTCGGTGGTTTTTTCTTCGGGGAGGGCATCCTCCATGGGGGCTGTGGATGGCTCTTCCGTCAAGGAAGCCTCTTTCTCTGTGGCGAAGGTGTGAGCAGGGAAGAGGGACAGGAGCATCACCAATGCCATCAGGAGGGAAAGCAGTCGCGTGAGTCGGTTCTTCTTCGTCATAATTTGGTCTCCTTTATGATGAAATGTACAGTAGGCCATAAAAACCCGTTATCTGAAATATTATACATGATGAGAGTTTGCTTTTCAAGCTAAAAACGAAAGAAAACCTATAATTTGGTGAAAAAACCTTAAAAACCGAATCATTTTCCGAAATGTTGAGAGAACAAAAAATCCCGAGAGAAGGAATGCTCCTTCTCCCGGGAGAAATTAAGATAAAATTATCGCAGAGTGGCTTCGTAGAGGCTGTTTTTGGGGAAACCGGTGAGCTTGGAGACTTCCTTTACCGCATCCTTACGGCTCATGCCTTTTTCGATCCGTTCTTGCACCATGGCGAGGGCGGCTTCTTCTGTCAGGGCTTCTTCCGCAACTTCCGTAGCACCCTCCAGCACCAGAACATATTCCCCACGGGGATCCTGTTCCTCATAATAGGCGCAGGCTTCTCCTAAGGTCATACGGAGAACCTCCTCGTGGAGTTTGGTCAGCTCCCTGCACAGGGAGATCCGGCGGTCTTCGCCGAAAGCCCCTGCCAGATCCTTTAGTGTTCCCTTTAGCTTATGGGGAGCTTCGTAGAAGATCATGGTACGGCATTCGCCCAGCAGGGATTGCAGGTGGGCCTGACGGGATTTTTTGTTGGTGGACAGGAAACCCTCGAAACAGAAGCGTCCCGTAGGCAGGGCGGAAATGCTCAGTGCCGTAATGGCGGCGCAGGGACCGGGGATGGCACAGACGGGGATCCCGGCTTCGGCGCAGAGACGAACCAGATCCTCGCCGGGATCGGAAATGGCAGGGGAGCCGGCATCGGAGACCAGAGCGCAGGTTTCGCCCTCTAAGATCCGTGCAACGATCTTGGGGCCACTTGCCTCCTTATTATGCTCGTAATAGCTGACAAGGGGCTTCTTGATCTCCATATGGTTTAAGAGTCGCAGGCTGACACGGGTGTCTTCTGCGGCGATAAAATCCGCTTCTTCCAGAGTCTTCCGACAACGGTCGGAGATATCCGACAGATTGCCGATGGGTGTGGGGACTAAGTATAACATTCCACTCATAAGGTTTCTCCTCTGTGGTATGCGGCTCGGTAGCTTTCGGTCTCGGAGCCGTCGGGATGGAATTCGATAAAATCGGGTAAATATGTTAAGCCGGGCTTTCCGCCACGGCGACCTTCTATCAGTACCATACAGACAGGGGCGTCTGATTTGTGGCGGACGAATTGGATCCGCTTGGGTTCTATATTGTGACTCCGCATTTCCCAGACGATATCACACAGCCGTTCCGGCCTGTGGACAAGGGCAAAGGTGCCTCCGGTGGGCAGGAGCCATGCGGCGGCTTCTACCAATTGGCTTAGATTCAGAGTCAGTTCACTGCGGTAGGCATTGGCGGCCTTGCCACTCCCGACGGGGAAATAGGGGGGATTGGAGACGACGCAATCAAAGCTCCCCGGGGGAAGAAGCTCCCGAATCTGCCGTAGATCACCTTGTAACAATTTGAGATCGATCTGAGGATTCAGGGCTATGTTTTCAAGACCCATTTCATAGGCTGTTCGGTCTAATTCTATCCCTGTCAGGGCACAGGATGGCTCCCGTGCTCCTAAGAGAAGACCCAGTGTACCGCAACCGGCTCCCAGATCCGCTACACGCCAACCGGGGCGGAGGGAAGTGAAATGGGATAAAAGGACAGAATCCGTCCCTAAGGGGAAGGGACCTCTTTTCAGGACGACGCCTCTCCAAAGGCTCTCTATTTGCAGTTCCATGGCGGGGCTCCTTCCGCTAGAAATAGGTGGTGGTAAAAAACATGCCGTCCTTGCGGACGGCCTGTTTTTGAAGATTACTGCTGCTCGATAGCTTCCAGAGGGCAAGCGGCTGCGCAAGAACCGCAGTCGACACACTGGTCAGCGTCGATGACGTACTTGTCGTCGCCTTCAGTGATGATGCCCAGAGGGCAGTTGTCTGCACAAGCGCCACACTTTGCGCAAGCGTCGGTGATGAAGTATGCCATGATAGTGCCTCCTATATATATTCATCACAGCCTTCATGTCGCTGTTTACACGAGTTTATGTAGGCTGCTACTTCATTCTATCATGTTTTCGGAAAAAAGCAAGATGATTGTATAGATTTTTTTAAAAAAGGCAAAAATTTTCTTCGGGAGGGGATGGATATGGAAGAATATGAAGAATTAGACCTGCCGATTCGGCGAGCTTACGGAATCGCTTCCCTTCTGGGACACAGTAGTGTAGGCACGTCCCACTTGCTGATCGCTCTCGTTATGGAGCCGAAGAATCCTTGGAAAAAACAAGCCCTGACTGCAGACGAGCTTTTGGCGGCCTTGATCCGCTTCAGAGGCAGAGGGATCCCAACAAACACACTGCCTATGGGCATGACCTCGGGACTTCGCCGAGTACTGCGTCGGAAGGAGCCTCTACATCCTGCCCTTCTCCGAGATGAGAACAGCGGTGCGGCACGATTACTTGCCTACTGCGGAGCAGATCGGGAATTGCTGTTTACGGATTTTATACAGGACACCATTGTCCGAAAGGAGAAAACCATGCATACCACAAGAATACTGGATCAATTCGGTGTTGATCTGGTGGAACAGGCAGAACTTGATCGGGTAGTCATCGGCAGACAGCAGGAGATCGAGACGGTTCTGCGGATCCTGTCACGGAGACATAAAAACAACCCTGCCTTAATCGGAGAACCGGGGGTAGGAAAGACAGCCATTGTGGAAGGTGTGGCACAATATATTGCCGCCGGTCTGGTGCCGGATATCCTAAAAGGGAAACGGCTCGTAGCTATAGATATGGCAAGCATTTTGGCAGGCACCAAATACCGCGGTGAGTTTGAAGAACGGATTCGGGATATGGTAAGCGAGCTCCGCAGAGTCAAGAATGTGATCCTGTTTATAGACGAAATGCACACCTTGGTGGGGGCAGGGGCGGCAGAGGGTGCCATTGATGCGGCCAATTTGCTGAAACCGGCTCTGGGACGGGGGGAGATCCAGATGATCGGTGCCACGACCATACGGGAATATCGGAAGTTTATCGAAAAAGATGCGGCACTGGAACGGAGATTCCGGTGCGTACAAATACGGGAACCTTCCATGGAGGAAACACGGGAGATCCTACGGGGACTACGCCCCGGATTAGAGGAGCACCACGGCATACCCATTACGGAGGAAGCCATTTCTGCCGCCGTTGAGCTGTCCTGCCGATATCTCAGCGATAAATTCCTACCGGACAAGGCAGTGGATCTGCTGGACGAGGGGACAGCCTGTGCCAGACTCCGTGCAGGAACCCGGGGAGAGTACAGACGGGAATTGT
The DNA here is from genome assembly GCA_045660585.1 of Faecousia sp. GTDB lineage: Bacteria > Bacillota > Clostridia > Oscillospirales > Oscillospiraceae > JAZOXB01. The sequence continues at coordinate 12,273 of JAZREB010000169.1, forward strand.
TCCGCGCGGTAAATGGGGGAGAGTACGAACGTACCGCCACATTACGACGGCAGCTTGGGACAGGGAATCCAAGGGAATGTGCCGTAACCCAGGGGGATATTGCTACAGCGGTGGCAGACCGCACAGGTATCCCCGTGGGAGTGCTGTCTATGACAGAGAAGGAACGACTGAGAAATCTGGAACAAATTCTTGGACAACGGGTCATTGGACAGGAAGAGGCGATTCGGGGGATCTGCGAGGCGGTTCGCCGTGGGAGAAGTGGGATTGCCGAGGAAAAACGGCCTGTGGCGACGATGCTCTTTACAGGGCCGACAGGGGTCGGAAAGACGGAATTATGCAAGGCCCTTGCAGAGGGGGTCTATGGGAGAGAGTCTGCCATGATCCGTGTAGATATGTCGGAATACATGGAGAAATTCAGTGTTTCCCGACTGATCGGAGCCCCTCCCGGCTATGTGGGACATGAGGAAGGGGGAGAATTCTGCGAAAAGGTGCGGCGCAATCCCTACAGCCTGATTCTATTGGATGAATTGGAAAAGGCGCACAGAGATGTTTGCGGAATTCTTTTGCAGATCATGGATGATGGGATCCTGACAGATTCTATGGGGAGGAAGGTGGATTTTTGCAATACCCTCCTGGTCATGACCTCCAATTTGGGGAGCACGGGGTGCAATAAGGGATCCTTAGGCTTTGGCAACACAGGGGAGGATCCTACCCTAAAGGCACTACGGGATCGTTTTCCGCCGGAGTTCTTGGGACGGATCGATTGCGTTGCACCCTTCCGTCCCCTTGGACGGGAGGAATTGCGGGAAATTGCCAAACTGGAATTGGAGAAGCTACAGAAACGGGCAGAAAAGCAAGGGATATCGATTCCCATTGGTATAGAACTGTGTCGATTCCTTGGGGAAAAGGCGCTCCACAGCCCCGGAGGAGCCAGAGAGATTCGCCGTTTGATCCGACGGAACATCGAAGCCCCTTTGGCAGAGATCTTAATGGAAGACCGTCCCCCAAAAACCGTAACCGTGGATCTGTCCACAGGGGAGATCTGCCTCCTATGCTCCAAAGCCTCCTGATTACGAAATTCAAGTTTGATTTACCGGCGCGGGAGCGCCCTAAGGCTCCCTTGTGGAAAGGGAGGCATTGGTGCGGTGTGTAACTGTTAGACAAATTCCCGTTTAGCGCACCGTTGGTGCGAATGATATATCTACGATATGATATACCCCACGGCTGTGGGGCATGATATACCTACGGTATGATATACC
>JAZREB010000170.1:0-7396 GCA_045660585.1 Faecousia sp.
AGGTACGACCCTCCAATCCGTCAAGGTGAAGCAAGGTAGTACCGCCAAGTATACCGGTACCACTCCTACTAAGGCTTATGACGATGCTAACCACTACGCATTCAACACCTGGCTCTCCTCTGTAGGTGGCTCTGCCGCCACCCTGACCAATGTCCAGGGGGATATGAAGGTCTATGCAGGCTTTACCGCCACAGCTCACAGCTATACGGAGAACGTTACTGCTCAGCCCTCCTGTACAGTAGAAGGCTCCAAGACTCTGACCTGTTCCTGTGGCAGGAGCTATACAGAGTCCATTGCTGTAACAGGCCACACCCCCACAGAGATCAATGCTAAGGACGCCACCTGCTCCGAAGAAGGCTACACCGGTGATACGGTGTGCAGTGTCTGTAACGCAACTCTTGCAACCGGCACGGTCATTGAAACTCTGCCCCACACACCGATCATCGACCAGGGGCGCGGTGCTACCTGTACCGCAACAGGCCTGACCGATGGCTCTCACTGCGACATCTGTGGCGAGATACTGGAGGAACAGACCGTGATCCCTGTTGCGCCCCATTTCACAAAGGTGATTCCCGGGAAAGAACCTACCTGTTTAGGCTCCGGCCTGACCGAGGGCCTGGTTTGCGAGAACTGCGGAACAGTGGTCAAGCAGCAGGAGGTCCTGCCCCGTCTGGGTCACAGCTATACCTATGTCAACAACGGTGAGACCCACACCGGCATCTGTATCCGCTGTTCCAAGACCACCACAGCCACTCATAACTATGGAGAGGGCTCCTGTGTATGCGGTGCTACCCTGGCTCCCGAAGCATCGGTAGACGAAGCCGTGGTCATCCAACACTCCCTGAATCTGGCAAGCGATATTTCCATCAACTATGTTGTCAGATCCGACTACCTCACTGCCTACGACAGCTATTATCTGGAATGTGAGATCCCCGTTTATGAGAACAATGTACAGATCGGCACCCGTGCCGAGCAGATCCAGCCTGTTCTTAAGGGCATCTTCTATTACTTCACCCTGGAAGGTCTCAATGCGGTCAGCATGACCCATGAGGTCAAGGCTACCCTCCATATGACCAAGGACGGACAGAGCTTCCTCTCCAAGGAAGACCTGTACAGCATTGCAACCTATGCCTATGCTCAGTTGGGTAAGGATACCGTATCCGAGAGCCTGAAGGCCCTGTGTGCAAACCTCCTCCGTTACGGTACTCTGACCCAGCAGTATAAGAACTACTGCACAGACAACCTCCCCGATGCCAACCTTACCCAGGAGCAGAGAGCGCTGCTGACTGACCTGAATAGCGTAACATTCGAAACCGTAAACAGAACCCTAGAGGATCTGGACGATCCCAAGATCGCCTGGGCAGGTAAGTCCCTGATTCTGGACAGCAAGGTTACCCTAAAGTTCGTCTTCGATCTGGGTTCCTATCAGGGATCTCCGGAGGAGCTACAGCTGAAAGTATCCTACAAGGACTACACAGGTCAGACACAGACCATCTACCTCACAGGGGTAGCACCCTACGGTGGCGTCACAGGCCGTTACGCTTTCTCCTTCGACGGTCTCCTAGCCGCTGAGCTGCGGAGCGTGGTTTCTGTTCAGGTCTACGCAGGAGAAACCCCGGTATCCTGCACCCTGCAATACAGTGCCGATACCTACGGCAACAACAAAACCGGTGCACTTCTGGATCTGTGCAAAGCCCTCTTTGCCTACTCAGACAGTGCAAAGGCCTATTTTGTAAAATAGAAAACACAACACCACACCTTCTATCCTCACAGCTTGTGGGGATAGAAGCTGTACTTATTGAGATCCTATGATAAACAATTTGTTATGGATATAGAGGAATATCCCCTTCATTTTATGAGAGGAATATCCTCTTGATTTTATGGTTGTTGCTATGGTATAATATATTGAATTATTATGGGATTGTATAGCTTTTTGCCAATCTCGATTTGAAAGTGAGGTAATCATATGAAACGCATTAACAGACTCCTTTCTATCCTTCTGGTACTGTGTGTTCTGGTAGGGCTGTGTCCGATTCCCTCTGTGGGAGCGGCTCTTACCTCTGAACAACAACTAACCTCCCAGGAGCTGAAAACGAGGATCGGCGATATCGCCGAAGCCGCCAGGCATTCCAAGTATGTGCAGTACGAGATACCTACCACAACAGAAAATGGTAAGACAGTGATAGTCGGACCGAAAGACGTATTGACAGGTATGCATGGCCATAATTTTATTCTTGTGGGTAGTGCTTTCAGCGTAAATGGTGCGCGGTATGCATTTGACCCGTCTGTATCCCCCTCCTATTGTCAGTATGGGCTGGATCAGGTGGTTATAGAGGGAAAACAACTCTTTAACGTAAACCCGGATGCAGCGATCCGATTCCAATATGATGAAAACTCCAATAATGAACCTCTTAATGACGGTAATGCAGTAAATTGGAGAGCCGGATTCTATCTCTGGACAAAGAATAATCGGCATCTATACATCCCTAATGCAGAGACGACTACGGGCAATGCCAACCAATTATCTATGGAAAAAGAATCGGCCGGCAAACCCAGTATCACATTATTTGTCCGCGCAGCCGGAACCTTCTCGATATATAACAGCGGCGTGTTCAATCCGGATCAAAGAACTGCCTTCCAATTTTTTTCTGAGCCGTCCCTTTACGCAGGCTCTCGGTATACCGGCGAAGATGCAGGCGGCACGTCCTTGCTTATGTTCCAAGAAATGGAGAAACGAGTCAATACAGAGCCCCTCTATGATGCCATTATGGAGGCAGAGGCCTACCTGCTCAACTATAACCTCAGCGAAGAAGATAAGTATGATGCCTTCCTTTCCGCTCTGGATACAGCCATCTCTACATATCATGCCTATAATCTGGACGAGTATACCGGAGATGTAGCTGCGGCAGAGGCAGAGGTCATGGAAAAGGTAGAGACTCTGACCCTTGCCACCTATGTGCTCAAGTCCTATGCCGACCAGTTAGCGAATCTTCCCATCCCCACGACTATGCAGCTCAAAACAACTGATGCGATTTCAAACGGTACGTATTTTGTTTTAGGTTGGGATATGAACGGCTACTATCGTGCCATGAATCATGCTTCCCCGAGCACACAAGTCGGAGGCGGCTTTACATGGGATGTCTATCAGATTGCTCCTATTTCGGTGAAGGACGGCACTGTACGGGCGAATAATCTAAACCGTGCAGTCACCATCCTAAAGGCAAAGGATGCCGACGCACCCTACAAATATTCCATGATGTTCTCCAACGGCAATTTCCTTTCTATGGACAAGCATGATGCAGCGGACAATCTTCAGGCTTTGGACGGTGCCAAGCAGGCAGGTCTCCATGTAAGTGCCGCACCTCAGCTTTTGGAGATTCAGAAGCACGCCAACTCTGAAACAAATGCCGCAGATGCCTTCTATATTGGCGGCAAAGAGGTTAACGACACGTTCTACCTGAACTACGGTGATGAAACCAATGCCTTCCGATCTTGGCGTCTCACTGCAGGAGTCGGTGCTCCAATCAGCTATGATATGTTCCTGTACCAGGTTTCTCCCCTGACTGTAGAGCTGTACCGCTCTCTTGTCTACGTCAAGCAGTATGTGGACAACAGCAATGGCCTCTATGACGGGACCCAGTTTGCCCTTTTTATGGAGGACTTCCGGGAAGCCAGAGATCTTTACCTGGAAAATATGGATGAGTTCGAAGATTCTACAAAACAAGCACAGCTGGACACCCTTGCCGCAAAGCTGAAGGCATGGCCGGAAAAGCTGACCATCACCAGCCCTGCCGCCCAGTATGTGGACATCCCTATGGAGATTTTGGATTTCCGTAGTGATAAATTCCTCATGGAGTTCTATGACCTATACTACAGACTGACCGATAGCCTCTCCACAGACAGCCCCAACTATCAGACCTTTGTAAACAGCACCGAAGAGGTCAACGCCCTAAACCGAGACGGAGAGGCTGCTGTAGGGGTACGGCAGAATATGACCCTTCCGACACTGGTAGACGGACAGCTGATCTATACCAAGGAGACTGTGGGCTATGTAGCTGGGCGGATCGTTACAGACGATACGTCCGATATGAACACAGGAGATACTGCGAAGAAAGAAATCTTACATGATTCCCTTAAGGATACGGACTACAATTCCGTGTTCGAAACCATGATCAAGAACTTCTACACGGAGTATACCGGCAAAAATAACAAAACTGTCTTAGGCTCATGGGATGATACCGTAAGCAAGCTGCAACCGGGCACTGACGATGTTAAGGCAAATGGCGACATTCTTTTGTTTAAGGATGTAAAAACTGCGTATGATCTTGCCTATTACGGACTGAATAATCTGTGGCGGGCAGTAGGGAGCAACGATTCCATCATCAGCGGAACAGAACTGTATTATAATACAGTAGTTCCCCAGCGGAACACCATGCGGATGTACGCCGATGAAAAAGGTATGTACACCATCGACAGCTACAAGCGTATCGCCTATAACGGGGACTACTGCTTCAATACCCAGCCCTTTGTCAGCCAGACCAGTTCCTTTATGCCTATTAACCGGTTGGGCTTTGAAACACCTGTGGATGGACAGCGAGTGGAGACAGACCCGTCCTACTATGCTGTTAACAGCTTGGGACGGAATACCACGTTGGAGGATCGGAACTACAATTTCACCCTCCATGCCTATGGTAGCTTTGTCTACTACGAAGGTCAGAAGCAGATGTTCGATTTCAGAGGTGACGATGACGTTTACTTCTTCATTGACGGAAAGAAGGTCATGGATATCGGTGGTACTCATAATGCTGCCGGTTTCACTCTGGATCTGAATAAGGCAAATGAAGAATTGAAGTTGGGTCTCGTAGACGGTGAGATTTACTCTTTTGATATGTTCTATGCAGAGCGGCATACCTACGCTTCTAACCTCTGCTTCTCTACGAATATTAAGATCGTCAACACAGAAACCTTGACCACCAAGGGACAGTATGCTGTGAACGTCGGCGGTGTGGATTCCATAGATCCTAACACCGGCAAGGGTGCTCCCATGGCAGACAATGCCACCCTTCGCATTGGGGATATTGTGGCCTACAGCTTCGATATGGTCAATTACAGAGAGTTTCCCGTTGTAAATGTGGAAATGGAAGACCCCACCTTAGGTGTCAGCCTGACTCCCACATTCATCAGCACCTACGAAGGACAGGTGGACGGGGAAACCGTCATCAGCCTCACGAACCCCGATGCCGACCATGCCAACGGTGTGGTGACCCGATTCGACAATCTCCTCTTAGAGTATCGTACACTGGGCGAAGGTGATGTAGCCGTATCCCAGCCTGTGCAGAACCTAAGTGCAGAGGAAATGCTGGATCTGTTTGTACAGGCCAATGATCAGCCGGAGGATGCGCAGAATCGGATCTTCTCGGGCTGCTACCGCGTTCGGGTAGAAAATGCAAAGGATCTTCGGGATCTCCTTGCAGCGGGTATTCCCATGAAGTGCAGCTTCAGTCTTTACGGCTTCCTCCGTAAGACCAAGGCAACGGATACCCCCTACATTAACGAATTGACCACCCACTGCTCCTATCCCAGCAGCACCCATATGGATGCAACATACACCACCGTTACCGGTAAGGCAAGCCGTATGGTTCGGATCTTGGAGCATTCTTCCATGCCTCAGGTCCGTAGATTGGATGTTGTCTTGGATTATGGCAAGGCAGTTTCCATCCCTCTGGAAGATATCGAGGATCTGATCCGTTTTGAGGACGGAAGTCCCGTTAAGATCGGTTCTGTGGTAGGATTCCTCAGTGATGGCTACAACGGCGAGCTTCTGAAGAAGCGCCCCGACGATCTCTTCTGCACAGAAACCGGCGGCGAGAAACCTGCTGCCCAGGGAACCTATCGTCTGGTTGGGGACAATCTTGTTTACGAACCCAACCAATTCCTGAGCCAGATCGACACCATCTATGGCGTGGTAGAGGTAGAGGACTTCTACTACGGAACGCAAACCACCGAGGAATTCCGCTATATTCTGGTGGAACTCCGTCTGACCCCTGCCCATGTGATGTATTACGAAACAGACTTCGCCCCCGATATCTTTACCCTGACCCAAGTAGGCGCGGGAGAAGGCTGGAAAACCAACGAACCGGACGGCACCTCTGCCCAAGATCCCTATCAGGATTACGAGCGGCTCAACGGTACGGTTTACCACACAGATATTGCGCCGGAGTACATTCCGGCAGAGGCCTTCTTTGTAGACTTCGACGGCGAAGGCTACGAACGCCGCTATCGGGATAACCCCCAGTACGGCGGGAACGACTTTGATAAAGCGGATGCATGGTATTCCCACAATACTCGTAATTCCAAGTACAACAAGCATACCCTAAACGCTGCTGCAGGCACTATGGAATTAACCAATATTGTGAACACCGGTGCAGATGGAAAGCCTCTGGGTGCATGGATCCAGACCATCATTTCCGGTGGGGACATTGGCGATAATGCCCTCCGTTTGAATGCCGGAAAGGGATATTATGCCCAGATCCGTTTCCGGGTAGAGAACTGCGATTCCTATGGAAACGAAGGCAGCATTTCCCTGTTCTTCTCTAACAGCAAGGATGCGGAGGAGAATGACGAGGGAGACGTAGCAAAGGATGATCGTCGCGTACGGTTGCCCCTTGTCCACGAAGAGGTCCTCAAGGGTGACTACATGACCGTAAAGATCCCTCTGGATAATACCTATTTTTCTCGATCCGATGAAATCGATATCATTCGTCTGTATATTGCAGGATATACCGGGATCGACAGACCCGACGCAAAGATCACCATCGACTATATCTATATCGGGCCGGAACTGGGCATGGAGCATGATGTATACAGCAACTACCTGTTCGTAGGCTTCGACAACACCCCGGCAGATCAGCTCCGTTACAGCAGCTCTATCTACGGAACTGACAGCAGATTCAATACTGCCTACAGACCCCTTGATACAGCCGGTGCCTGGGCATCCAGTTCAGCTAAGGATTCCATCCGGATCCAAAAGGGCCTCGAAGGAGATGCCAATAATGGCTATATTTACTTAGAGGATAAGCTGGATGATTCACAACTCGATGAGAAAGCAACTAAGAATTATAGCTACATCCATGCAGGAACCATAGCCACCGGCAATGGGATCTATAATTATCCCATCAACTACACCCCCACCTGCAACGATTTCTGTCAGATCCGCATCAAAATCGAAAACGGTGGCATTGTGCCCGAGCAGGTTCTGGGCTTGGGTATAGAGTACTCCAAGGGAAATATCTGTGGCAAGGCAAATTTGGATACAAGCTATCTTGACGGCAACTTCCATACTATCACATTCCCCTTAGATGCACCTTACTGGAAAAAGCACTGGATCGAAAATAAA
>JAZREB010000171.1:0-2845 GCA_045660585.1 Faecousia sp.
GGTCAAGCTTGTGTTCTCAAAGGAAGCCAAACCATGTTCTAACAGGCGTGCTTGCTGCAACAAACCGTCCCTCGGTCTTACCCCGCACTTACAGTATACCATAAATTCAGGGTTCATGGAGCGTGTGTGCTGCTCGCGGCATGGATGTTCTCTGTGTTGTGAGAAATAGTTCTGTTTTGTCCGGAAGTGACGAGAATTCTGTGTGTTGAGATGATAAAAAATTGTAAATCTTCTCAGCACACAGAACCGTCCCCTGTGTTAGGTAATGGTTGGCTCTATCGAAAAACCTATACTGCAGATTTAAACTTTGTTGAGCGAAGACTACTCTGCTGGCCGATGAATTTAGTTTCTGTTCCATAGGTATATGCTATGTTCTTTATGAGGAGGTTTCCTAATGCGAAAATTTTTAATCCTTATTTCTATACTTGTTGTGTTGGGAATATGTGTGATATTTTTCTATGTTACTCGCTTTGAAGAAATTCCGCCAGAAACCAAAATTCAAGATATTACTGTTGATGGTTTTTCGGTTAAATTTTTCATTACAGAGGATAACGAGCTGTACATTGGCGGGGAACATACGGATAGTTTTGGCCTCTATGATAAAACTGGTTTTCGATGGAGCTTTATGTACGCCGTAAGAGGAATATTGGGAAAAACAGATGTGCCTGTCCTGTTTGCGAAAAATGTTGTGCAGGTATTTGAAGCCTCTGACGGATTTTTGTTTACAGATGTGGATGGAACACTCTACTATTTTGGGTCTAAAAGTAACGGGAAGATAATCAAGCTTGCGGAGGATGTGATATGTGCAAGTAGCTACAGGCAAAATGTGTACTATGTCACCGCCTCCGGCGATGGATGCCGAAAGATTTTATCGGAAGCAATTGTTGAGAAAGTTGCATCAAATGTTATTTATGTTTATACCAACGGAATTGCATATCGTATTATAGATAATTCCGGTAAAATCTATCAGTTGGATGTTTCTGAAGCAGATTGTGCAAACACCACTTCCACGAAGAATGGGGCGGTGATAGATGTTGGAAACGATTACAATAGCACATACATTCTTACAAGTAAAGGAAAGTTAACCCTCTACCAATGGTCTACGGGCATCATTGGAGGAGAAGAGAATGTTCCCTATTCACTTTCGGAGCAAGCACTTTTGGCTGATATGAATTTTGACCACGTGTGCTATTTTGATAGAGAAGGAAGGCTTAGCATCGTTTCTTGTCGCGGAAAAGACATAGACACCGAATCGAGCGAAATACGGCTACTTGATCGCACAGATATTATTGATATAGCAGTAGATTATGACGCGGTATATGTCTTGGCCTCAGATGGATCATACTATAAGATCGAAATCCGGGACAATTTGTTGTGAATAAAAATATGGATGGTCATATGACTGGGAGCTGCTTCGTCATCCGGAAGCCACATAAAGCGGATGTCTGCTTTGCACAACTTGTGTATAAGGCGAACAGTACAACCTTTAACAACTTTTCACGATCATATTTGGGACGACCCATTTCGTAGCCCTTCTCTATAAATATTTAGCAGGTTGTTCATTGCGGAACAGCCTGCTTTTTTGTGGGACTTTTTTACAGCCCCTTTTCCTATGGAATCTCGTTGCGGGATATTTCCGGGGTGAGAAAGAAGGCAGTTGCGGTAAAAAATAACTTTACAATCCCATTGTTTTCGGTGTATAATGGAAAAAAACGTAAAAGAAGGGATTTTTCAGTGAAGAAAGCCTTATTACATAAAAAATGGGAGCTTACAGATCTTGTGCGAAAGCTCCTGTTTGGCTGGGTGGTAGCTGTTTGCATAGAGTATTTCCTGGTAGAGGACTGGGCAAAGATACTTACTAAAACAGGAGGCCAGGGAGAGATGTCCTTGGAGAGAGTGCTCCTGATCACCGCAGGGATCACGGTTCTGTGCTTTGGGCTATCCCTGTTTCTAAAGACGGAAAAATGGGAAAGGTGGGGGATCTTTACTGCAGTTGCGGTGCTCTTGGGTTACGGCATTGGGACCTCCGGAACGCCGATCTTTTGTGCCGCCTGCGGTCTTATCCTGCTGATCCTCTTTGTGTACTGCCTCAGGGGATGGAATGACGAGAGTGAGCCTTCCTTAAAGGAGCAAAAGGCTCGCAAATACCTCTATGTACTCTTGGGCATACTCGTTGTGGGAGTTTTCCTCTTTGCTTGCGTGTGGACTGTAACGAAAATCTTAACATTCCGCACAGCCACCTATGACATGGGGATCTTCTCGCAGATGTTCTATTCCATGAAGGAAACGGGTCTTCCCATTACCACTCTGGAGAGGGACAAGGTACTGTCCCATTTTGCGGTTCATGTGTCCCCCATTTATTATGTTTTGCTTCCGTTTTATATGCTGGCGCCCTATCCCGCAACTTTGCAGATCCTGCAGTCTCTTGTGGTAATTTCTGCTGTGATCCCTCTGTGGAAGTTGGGGACACATCATGAGTGCTTGCATCGGGGCGGTAGAAAAGGCTTGGGTCGTTGTCAACGCCTATCGCCGTGTCGTCAAGGAATAGGTAAAGCCCCGTCGGAGCGTGCTTGCTCGTCCGTCTGTACCATTCAATAAAGCTTTCAAGCTTGTAAAGCTCGTCGTGCACCCAGGAGATGTCCTCGCCCCTTTCCTTTAGAATAAAGGCAAGATGCTGTGCTATCCAGGGCTTGTGTATATTTTTGCCCTCCTTTAAGAAGGTCACCTCATAGTTTCCGACAACAAGAATTGGCATCGAGCCGTCAGCATCCGTGTGATCGAAAAAGTTGAGGATACAGCCCTTTTCGCATTCAAAATATTCGGCTTCCCCAACCCCGTTATTGTC
>JAZREB010000172.1:0-9940 GCA_045660585.1 Faecousia sp.
GCAAGGCAAGGAGAACTAAGTTAAAAAGATCGCAAAAGATTTGCTGAGAGGCTGTCGGGTTCGACTCCCCTCAGCTTAATAGAAATCCCACCTCTGTCAAACTGATACAGGGGTGGGATTTTTGCGTTTTTAAGGGGTCTGGGGAGCCGTGGGGCGGTCTATGCGGTAGTATTTGAAGGTTTCGTCCTCGTTTATGAGGTGGAATCCTACCTTTTCCATGACGTGCTGACTACGGGTGTTGGTGCGGACCGCATTTGCGTACACTGTGGGGATATCCAGATCGTGGAATACATAGGTTAGGGCAAGTCGTTCTGCCATGGTGCCGAAACCGCGGTCTTTGTACTTGGCATTTTTCATGGAAAGGCTGAGGGTGGCACACTGTCCCGGGGTAATGTTTTTCACGATCAGCTCTCCAACCATTTCTTCCCCATACATGAGGGCGAAAGACTTGCGATTTAAGTCGATTTGCTTTTGAATATAGCGATCCACCTTTTCTTTTTCGTAGGTGTAGGGATGGAACTCCCTTTTGTCCAAATACAGATCCGGGTCGTTCCGGTATTCCTTAAAATATGCGTGATACATTTCCGCCGTCATGGGGCGTAGGAAAACGGTAGCTTCTTGCATAGTAAGATCCCTTTCTTTTGTTTTGCGGTTTTGGGTGCTATTTGGTAGAGAATTGGCCATAGCCCTTGGCGTATTTCAGGTAAATGGTGCCGGGATGGTCGGGGGAAGCGTAAATTTCTTGACCTACATCCACTCTTGCACCGTGGAAGTCCTCTTCCGGTGCTTGGGTATTATCTACATCTGTAACGGTTCCTACAAGGCTGTAGCCCTTGGGTAAAGGCTTATCGAAGCCTGTGGCGAAGTAATAATAGACCGTTCCATTGTAGCGGATCTGAGGTTGACCGATTTCTTCTGTGGGGTAGCCTGTGGGGGTGGTAGATTCTTCTGTGTCTCCTGTATAAATCTCTACAAGAACCGCTTCCACCGGAGAGAAATATTGCTCCAAGCTACTGCTGAGTCCGGAAGCCCACATAGCACGTTCAAAGGAAATATTCTCTAAATTGCTCAAATACACATAGGTGGTATCTACCTTTGCATTGGGCATCCGACCGGTGATGACCAAGCGGTATTTATAGAAATAGCCATTGTATTGGTAAGTTCCATCGCTGTTTTGATAGTATGTTCTGAAATTTCCCACGATAGTCTTGAGTGTCCCGGAATCGAAAAAGGTTTGCTCCGGATCACCCCATATTCGTGAAGCATAGGGAGAGAGAATTCCTTGTTCGCCCCAATAGAAAACATCTTGGCTATCGCTAAAGATAACGATATTTCCATTGTCGTCAAGATCTAAGGATAGAAGCTGTTCGCCTTCATAGTCCCCACCCCTTCCAACCAAGACCGTTTTTCCTTCAGCGGTAGTTGAAAAACTTAAATCGGTCCGGGGACAAGTGAAAATATTGAAATATTCTAACACACCATCTTCCATAGCGGAGAAAGAGAAGGAGAACAAACCGGAGGTGGGGCCGTAATGCAAAACACAATATTCTTCGTTTCCATCATTGTCTATATCGAAAGTCGCTTCATCAATGGTAAGGGAATAGATGAAATAATCTGTTCCAATGATGGCATTTTCGGATGCTTCAGACCAAAACAGCTCAATGAGCTTTGAGGTGTAGGAATCATCTATGATATATGCGTAGCTGGAATGAGGCATAGTCGTGGGAATAATGGTAATATCTTCTTTGGTAGCCAAACCCTCATCCAAATAGTATGCAACAATGGCCCTCATTTCTTCCAGACTTGCAGAATTTTGGTGCAGAGCCAAGATCTCCGATGGGGTATAATTCCGATTCAGACCCGGGAGCAGACCGCAGGAATAGGAGCTTTCTGCCAGTTGCCAAATATAAACCTCCAATCCCTTAGATGTATTTAAATCGAAATACATAGGGAACTTGGTTTTTAGGGATTCCGATACGTTGGAGCTTGCAATAGCGTCATAGACTTTTTTGGCTTTTTCCGGTTCTATCACCTTATAGCTCAGGGTAGGTTTCACATTGTTGTTGATCCAGACGGAGGTGAAGTCGGAATTAAAATGGATATACAGCCCCTCTAAATAGGAGTTTGGGGAGGGCTGTGCTTGTTCCTCGTTCTGCAAAACAAGGGTGTGACTCTTGTCTCTGTCCTCGGAGCGGCTGAGAGAAATTTCTTCTTTGGAGGTTTTCAGTTCTGCCAGATCACGGAGGAGATCTTGGGGGATGAAACCCACACGATTATAGCTGAAACCGTCGGAAGTCCATACGCAGGCGGTGTTCTCTGCATTGTCCGACAGGGAGATAAATTCCAACTCCTCTAAAGTACCGAGGGTACCGGGAACGGGACTTGTGAGGAAGCATATGGCCAGAACCGTGGTTGCCACGATCCCGAGGAGCAGGATCCAAAAGGCAGGCTTTTTGTAGGTGAGGACGGATTTGACACGATCCTTCACGCTGACCTCTCCGAAGGCAAGGGGACAGGAGGCAATGGATTTTCTGCATAGGCTACAGTTTAAGAGGGCTTGGGAATAGTCTGCCCGTTCTTCTGTGGTAAGGGTCTTGACTACCTTTTCATCACAGGCAAGCTCAATGTCCCGACACAGGATAACATAAGCGACCCAAACAAGGGGATTGAACCAATGAAGGCACAGGATGGCAAAGCCAAGGGGCTTCCACAGGTGATCCTTCCTGCGGATGTGGGCTTCCTCATGGGAAATCACATGGAGCATTTCGGCTCCTGTCATAGCAAAGGGCAGATAGATCCGGGGACGGAAAATACCCAGAACAAAAGGAGAGGATACCATTTCACTCTGATAGATGTTATCCCGAAGGAGAACAGCGGTATTAACCTTCTTTTTCAGACGGAAATAGCTCACAGAGCCATAGACAAGCAGTGCGAAAATGCCAACGCCCCACAGCACTGTGGCAAGGGGGATCCAGACCTGCAGGGGATTGATACTGTCCCCGGGATTAGGGGAAAGGGTCTCCCCAATGATGGGGTTTACGCTATTGTTGAACACAGGGATGCCGGTGTGGATCTGGGGGTAGGTATCCGTCATAATGGCAGGGGAAAGGGTCTGTGCGCTGGGGATCAGACTCAGGGTGCTCTCAACCGTAAAGGGGCAAATGAGGCGCAGAGCAACCACTGCCCACAGGAGGACGGAGAGCCACTTGGGAGCTTTTTTCAGCAGGAACCGCAGGAGCAGGACAGCAAGAACGATCCAGCTTGCGGCAATGCTCATATTGACGACGGATAGGAATATCTTGGTCATTTGGAGCCTCCTTTCCTGAATCGGTCGATCATCTCCTGTACAGCATCGATTTCCGCATCGGAGATTTGATGATGCTTGGTAAAGGCGGCAATGAAGGCAGGGAGGGAGCCTTCAAAGGTCTTGTCTACCATTTCGTTCAGCTCCGAGGCTTGGACTTCGTCCTTGCTGACAAGGGAGGTGACGATGGTATTTTCGTTTTTCAGCACACCACGCTCCGACAGCTTTTTAATGACGGTGTAGGTGGTGGTGGGCTTCCAACCCAGGCGTTCTTTGCAAAGCTCTACCAGTTTTCCACTCTTAATAGGCTCGTTCTCCCACAAAATCAGGCAGAATCGGTATTCGCTCTCAAAAATCTTAGGTGTTTCCATGGTGGTTACCTCCTGTAAATTCGATCTATTGCAATAGAGTACATATATACTCTATCATGATAGAGTGAATTTGTCAAGGGACATTGAGGGTGAAATCACAGAAAATCGGTGCCCTCCGGAAAGAGGACACCGATTTTTTATGGGGGGAGCGACCGTATTAGCCGTAGGAGATGGTAGGCTCAAAGAATTCGTAACCGCACTCCGACATATAGGAAGTTATGGCGTCGCCTTGGATCAGGAACAGCTTCAGCCAGCCGTCTGCGTCGATTACGGGTTCGTAGGAGCCGACTATGCTTTGTGTGATGCTGTCCAAATAGTTGTTGCCGCTGAACATTTGCATTTGGATATCCAGCAGACCGTCGGTCAGCGTCCAAGTTCCCTCGTATGCGGCATAGGTGGTACCTGTGCCGTTGTGAATGAGAAGATTACATTTGTTTTCACCCATAAGCTCCAGATCTGTGTAGATATAGGAGTCGGTTTCGTAAGTATAAACAGAGGTAGACCATAGACTGATGAGGGCGGCTTTGTTGGCACCGCAGAATTCCATACTGCCACCATCTAAGCCGTAGATCAATGGAGTTCCGCTTACATGGGTCAAGGTGAGCTTTCTGTTACTGTATTCCCAACGGAATTCACTGTAGAAGTCATACCGACCGTCGGGATCCCCTAAGGGGCCACCTGTAAGGGATAGACACAGCAGATCCCCTTCATAGAACCAGCTACCTTCGAAGTATTCGTACAGTTCTGCGTTTTCGGGGCCGTAGCCGTAGCTTGCACTGCCGTCATAGTTCATAACCAACTCCAGGAACATGGTCTCACCGGCGGGGGTGGGGGCCTGTGTAAACCAGGAGCTCATAAGGGGATCTTCTCCGTCGTAGTTGGGGCCGGTGTAAATGCCCAACAGCTCATAAGGAGTCATATCGGAAATCAGAGAGGTTTCGATCCACAGCATCCCGTTTTCCAGACTGAGGAAGGGGGAATATTCTATGGTTTCGCCTCCCTGCCCTTCAATGAAAAGGCTGAGATTGGGGAAAATATCGCTGATATTACCACGGAGCAAAATGGGACTTCCGTCACTGCCGGTGTAGAGGGTATCTCCGTACAGGGTTTCACCGGTATTTTCGTCCATATAACGTTCTGTGACCCTTATGCCTACATCGGTGTCGGGGACGACGAGGTATAATTCCGAACCGACGTTAGAGAAGAAATGATCTTCCTCAATTTCGGACAGGATGGGGAGCGCCTCGGTCAGGCCCTCTGTAAGAAAACCCTCTTGGATCTCTTGGAATGTGCCACCGCAATAGCCTACATATGCTACGACGCACAGAGCGCCGTCTCGGTGGAGCTTAGCTTGGATCTCGGACAGTTGAGAAGAGAGGGATTGTTCTGTAGGCGCTTCTGTAGGCGCTTCTGTAGGCGCTTCTGTAGGTTCCGTCGTTTGGGGTGCTGTTGAGGCAGGGGGTGTTTCACCGGGCAAAGTCAGAGTGCACCCTGCAAGAATAAGGGCACAAAGGGTGCACAGCAAGAAAATCTTGATTCTGCTGAACATAAAAACACATCCTTTCGGGTATTCGTTAGGAGCCGATCTATGATGGTGTAGGAATAAGAATGGGTAGGGACCGCCACAGAAATACGGCGGTCCCGGATAAGGGCAGGTAGGTCAATTGGCTTTATTGGAGCCGGATTGGATCTTTGTCTTGGTTACGTTACGGAACAAGAAGCGTTCGTAAGATTGGGTGAGGTTCAGGCTGTCCTTTTTCATGTAATTTGTGGCACGGGTTTGCTTTTCTACAGATTTCAGCTTACCCTTCATAACGGTGGCTACGATCCAGCCGATGATAAGACCACCGATGATTGCAATGATAATATTCATTCCTCACACCTCCTTACAGCAGTTGGAAGAGACAGCTAATGCCAAAAATAGCGGCACTTGCAATGGCCCATACCCCTAAGAACCATTTCCAATAGGCACCCTTGTCCATGGGGAGGTCACCTGCGATTTTCCCTGTCTGTCCGTTAATGGCAAAGGTAAAGGTCTTGTCATTCCAACGGGTATTCAGGAGCCAAACAGGGTACAGAGCATATCGGGCACGACCGTTTTGCAGTTGGATGTTGGTTTCCTCCGGGGTAACGGTAGCATAGTCACGGACAGTGGCGGTAAAGGCATCGGAGGTACTCTTGCGGATCCGTTCGTTGGCACGCTCGATGGCTCCCTCGGCATCTACGTCATATTTGTCTGCCAAGTAGCCGGAAAGGTAAGCGGTGCGGAAATCCACGGCGTCTTGGATATTGAAGGGCTCGATAGATTCCATCAGGGTGTCATCCATTTTTTCGGAGCCGTCTACAGGGACATTCTCGAAGGCCAGATTGCCTGCACGGTATACAGCGTAGTGGGTAGTCTCCGTATAGCGGTACTGGCTGTCGCTCCAGGTTTTGGTACGGGTGGCCTTGTAACGGATACGGGCATCGGCCTCGGTGTCAAAGAGCCATACAGGTACGTACATGCCCTTGATCTCCCGAATGGTGTTCTCATCCCGGAATACCTTGGGCAGGAGTCTCTTGCCCTTGTAGTGCTCTTTAAGGGCGGCAATGGCGCCATCCTTGTCGATCTTAAAGGGGATTACCAGATCCGGCTTCAGATCCCCTGCAAACTGCCCCGTCATAATGACGGGATTACCGCAGTAGGGGCAGGAGGAGGCACCGGTGGTCTCATCGGCTACGACTTCGCCACCACAGGAGTTGCAGGCGTAGATCCGAAGCCCGTCGGTCTCTCCCTCTGACCAGCTTTCTCCGGGAGATTCCCAGGACATATCGTCCTGCAAAGCGGTCTCTTCCTCCGGGGTCTGTAGGGCATCTATATCGAATTCTGCATCGCAGAAGGGACATTTCATGTTCTGGGATTGGCTGTTAAATTCTACCGCCCCGTTACAGCAGGGGCACAAATATTCTTTTAATGCTGCCATAAGCTCACTCCTTCGGGCAGATGGTTATAGGGGTGTACCGCAATATTCGCAGAATTTTCCACCTTCGGCAGGGGCTCCGCAACCGGTACAGAATTTATTACGGGGAGCATCCGTGGAGGGGGACTCCTGAGGGAAGGGATCCGGGGTGGGAACGCTGTCGGGTTCCTCTTTGGAGGGGGTCTTTTTGCTATCGGCAAAGACCTTCTCTACCTCTTCGCACAGGGCCTTATATTCCTTGTACTGTCGGATCCCCTGAGAGGGGGCAAAGGAGGCACTGCCGTGCATCATAGGTCTGCGGTTGGGAGAAAGGAGGCTCTTTAGCTGTGTAACCTCCGTAGCGCCCAGAGTTACCACATCGGAATGGGGGGCAAATTCGATTTTGGAAATAAAGGGGTGATCCCGTAACTCGATACGGACACCGAATTTGTAGTGGTACTGATATTTGGGGGGCGTATAGGGAACCATCTGTCCTTCGCTGTTTTTCTGACGGAGCTCCTCTTTGTTCTCGTCTATTTCGGTTCCGCAGGAGATCACATCTGCAAAGGAGAGAATATCAGGATTGCTCTTGATGGTTTCTCCGATGCGGGTGATGAAGAAGCGAGTGGGAATGCCGTCGATTTCTTCAATATGGATCTGCTCGTATTCGCCTAAGACTCTTGCTACAGGGAAGGATTCTAAATTTCGTGCGTTTTCTTCCCGATAGGCAAGATGTGCCTTGATATCTTCCACTGTGGAATGACGGCGACCGTCGAAGTGGGAGGAGAGCTTGCCGGCGCAGGTCTTACACAGGTTGCCGTCTTCTAACTTTCGGTTTCCCAAAAGACCAATCTCTCCGCCACAGACGGAACATTCCTTTTTGTCGAATAATTTACCGAAAAGTCCCATAGTCTTACCTCCTGTAAAATTTCAGACGTTCTTAAATGATGTCCCCGTTGTCGAAGGGATCACCGCATTCGGGGCAGAAACGGGGAGCCTTGGTGGGATCCTCCGGCTGCCATCCGCACTTATCGCATTTGTATTGGGGAATGCCCTGGGGCTTTTTGCCACCGCATTCGGGGCAGAATTTTCCTGTATTCACTGCGCCACAGGCACATGCCCAGCCATCGTCGGGCTTCTTAGAGCCACATTCGGGACAGAATTTTCCCGTTACTACGGCTCCGCAAGAGCAGGTCCAGGAGTCGGATACCTTGGGTTCCGGCTTCTTAGCACCACATTCGGGGCAGAATTTGCCTGTAGCGATTGCACCGCAGGCACACTTCCACCCGGATTGTTGGGGGGCTGCAGCGGGCTGTTGTGTCTGCTGTTGTGCCTGTTGCTGCTGACCCATCTGGAACAGGGACTGTGCGTTCATGCCACCTGCCTGCTGTGCCATACCGAAGCCCATGAAGCCGGTCATTGCACCGGCGGAGTTGGAGGCGGCGGCCTTCATGGCATCTGCCTGAGCCCCGACTAAGGTGGCGGCGGCCATGGTGGGATCCCGCATCATAGCGGTGCGCTGGGCATCCCGCAGGAGCTTTGCATCCTCTTCCGGGATGGAGGGAGGATTCATGGCGATGGAGACTACCTGCAGACCGCGGAGCTGTCCCCATTTCTGAGAGAGGATGCCGTTCATGGCATCGCACAGCTCTGTTACGTGGGCAGGAAGGGAAGCAGGACGGATCCCCAGATCGGAGATGGATGCAAAAGAGGGTTGCAGTGCACTGATAAATTCCGTCTTTAACTGGTTGTCGATCTCACTGCGACGATAGTCTGCGGAAATATTACCACAGACGTTGGTGTAGAATAACAGGGGGTTAGAGATCTTGTAGGAATACAGACCGTTACAGCGCACGGCGGTATCCATGTCCAGACCGATGTTCCGATCCACTACACGGAAGGGGATGGGGGTGGCGGTACCGAACTTGTTGTCCATGATCTCCTTGGTATTGAAGTAATAGACACGCTGATCCTTGCCGGTGTCGCCGCCGTAGGTGAAGCGCTTGCCGATTTCTTTAAAGGTGTCCTTCAGGCTCTGACCGAAGGGACCGGAAAACAGGCTGGGCTCTAAATCTGTTCTGTATGTATACTGACCGGGGTCGGCGCAGAAGTGTACCACCTTGCCCTGCTCTACGATAATCATGCACTGACCGTCGGCAACAGCAATGCCGGAGCCGTTGGATATGACGTTATCGCTTGCCTTGGTGTTGGAGGAACGGCCGCCGATTCGTTTCTGACCCTTGACTACCAACACGTCCTTTTCCATTGCTTCACAGTAGAAAAATTCCTTCCACTGATCTGCCAGTGTTCCGCCTAATGCGCCTAATGCAGCTTGAATAAGTCCCATAACAATTTTCCTTTCTGAAATGTATTATAGTGTTCTGTGATATGTGTACTATGCCCAGGGGTCTGTGGCCTTAGGCTCCCGGATACCTACTAAGAGGGCTTGATCCCACAGGAGCCAGGTGCCGTCACTCTTTTGTCTAAGGATGACCTCACGAGGAGAATCTGCGCCGCCGCTACGGAGGAAGAGCTTCTTGTATCCCGGATTGGCATCGGAATAGGGATTGGATTCTACGGTGAGGTTATAGGGTGCCTCCGGGGTATAGTTATTCTCCGGGGAGGATCCCTTAAAGTAGGAGAAGGGAATATAGGGTTTCCCGTCGCGGAAACGGTCGTTTAGGAAGGAGAGGTCGAAATTGCTCAGGGGTCTGGGCCCACGGAGCCAGTTGAGCATATCTGCGCCGATAGCCTTGTCTGCGGCGTAGGCGCACAGGGCAAGGACCGTAAGAGCTGCAGTTTGGTAGGGGTTATTCAGCGAGGCCTCCGGGAGGGATTGCATTTCCTGCAAGCTCTCGGGAAGGGAGGTGAAGGTGAATACTGCACAGACGGAAGGGCTATTCCCCGTGGAAGGGGCAGAAGTAACAGGGGGCGCAGATTTCAGTTTATCAAAGATAGACATATAATTCCTCCTTTCGGTTAGATAGAATACTCCTTAATACCATTATACCGAATTATTGGATTAAGTCACTATCACAAGTAATAGTCTTTGCTCGATGATTTAAAAAAATATGAAAATTACTCCATGGCAAAGCAGTGTTCGGCAATGTTAATGCCCATACATTCCCTGTTTTGCTATTCAAATTCCCGTTTAGCGCACCGTTGGTGCGAATGATATATCTACGATATGATATACCCCACAGCTGCGGGGCATGATATACCTACGGTATGATATACCTCGCCAAGGCGAGGTATGAATGTGTGCCCCAAGGGCACGGATTAAAATATGGGTTAAAGCCCATTATTTATTTTATTTAGTGGCGTAA
>JAZREB010000173.1:0-4907 GCA_045660585.1 Faecousia sp.
AATCGGGATAGCTCTCTTCCTTTATTTGTGTACCACCAGTTCGCAACGATTGATGGGAACACCCATTTCGTAGAACTTTTCCTCGTAGCCGGTCATAATGCCCACAGGGCCATTGGCATGGAGATCCCGTGTCAGATTGCGGATCTCTAAATTGCAGAAAGCAAATTCTTCCAGCGACCACTCGAAGAGGGGCGCATTATCTGTCTTAATGTGGATCTCGCCCCGGTTCTTCAGAACCTTCTTGTACTTTTCCAGGAAGGTGCGGAAGGTCAGTCTGCGTTTCGCATTTTTCTTACGGGGCCAGGGATCGGAGAAATTGAGGTACAGGAGGTCAATCTCGCTGTCTTCAAAATATTCCTCTAACTCAGCGGCATCAATGGACAGGAAGTACAGGTTCTTAAGTCCCATCTGCAGTGCCCGTTCCATACCCAGGAGCATGGCCTCACGGACGCACTCTACTGCGAGGAACAGCACATCGGGATGGAGCTCCGCAGTCTCCACCGTAAACTTACCCTTGCCACAGCCGACCTCTAAACGGATCTCCTTTGCCTCGGGCATAAGCTCCCGCCACTTTCCTTTCCGTTCCTTGCCGTCACGGATCCAAATGGCAGAACAAGCCTCCATACGGGGCTCTAAATTATTGCGTTTTCTCATTCTCATAAGTATGTCCCTCTTTTCTACTTTTCTTTCGTAAGAAAAGCCTACACTATTGATAAAACCGACACAAATTATATCACAAACCGCCAACATTTGCAACAAGAATCACAAAAATTCATAAAGTGCAAATACCATCTTGCTTTTTTCTTCCGTTTGCTGTAAAATGTCCCTGTTTTGCGTTGAAAGGAGAATAAACCATGTTCGGAAAAGTCATTTCCTTCTTTAAAAATAATGCCACAATGTCCATCGCCCTGTTGGCGGCAGTGGTCACCTGTTTCTTCGTTCCCCCCGACAAAGCATATTTGGACTATTTTGATTTTAAGACCCTGACATGTCTGTTCTGCGTACTGGCAGTGGTATGTGCCCTGAAGAACATTCGTTTCTTCTATATGCTGGCTCGCAAGATCGTACAGTGCTTCAAAACCACTCGCCTTGCTATTTTGGCTCTGGTGTACATTACCTTTATCGGCTCTATGCTGATCGCCAACGACATGGCGCTCTTGACCTTCCTGCCCCTTGGATACTTTGTACTGTCTGCCACCGGCAAGAAACAGCACATGGCTTTCACCTTTATCATGCAGAATATTGCCGCCAATTTGGGCGGTATGCTGACCCCCTTCGGCAATCCCCAGAATCTGTATCTGTATACCAAGTTCCGGATCCCCACTCGGGAATTTATGGGCATTATGGTTATCCCCTTCCTGATTTCCGTTGCTCTGATCACAACTTGCTGTCTGTTCATAAAGTCCGAGCCCCTTTCCGTCAGCGACGAAAAGATCTCTCTTGAGCCCAAGCGTACCGTTCTGTATTTGGTACTCTTCGCTCTGTCCATTATCATCGTCTTCCGTGTGATCCCCTACTGGATCGGCTTGCTGGTGATCCCCACCACTCTGTTTTTCGTGGATCGGAAGGCTCTGAAGATGGTGGACTATCCCCTTCTCCTGACCTTTGTATTCTTCTTTATTTTCGCAGGCAATATGGCACGGATCGAGCCCGTTCGTAAGATCTTCTCTCAATTGTTGGAACGTAACACCCTGCTGTTCAGTGCTCTGTCCTGCCAGTGTATCAGCAATGTCCCCTCCGCCATTCTCCTGTCCCAGTTCACAGGGAATTATGCAGACCTTCTCATCGGTGTCAACATCGGTGGCGTAGGCACCCTGATCGCTTCTCTCGCCAGTTTGATCACCTTCCGAGAATATGTCAAACACAACCCCGGTCGGAGCGGATATTACATCAGCCGATTCTCCCTGTATAACTTCGGCTTCCTCTCCCTGCTCTTAGTCTGTACCCCGGTTTATCACCTGTTCATCTGACAACACCTAAAAAGCAAGTGCAGAAAAAGCACTTGCTTTTTTCCTTCCAAGGGTGTATAATGTTTAACAGCTTCCGGGTTTAGCGAAGTTTGGTATCGCGCTTGGTTTGGGAGCGTGTCTATCAGTTATAGCCAAGAAAATAAGAAAGTCCCGAAAAGCCTTTAACGGTGCGGACTTTCAGGTTGTTTTGAAAACTCAAAAAAGCGTGGTTTTTGAGTTTGACCACAGTTTGTCCCACTTCCACGCAAAGAAAAGAAAAATTGAATAGATATCCGGGTTTAGCGAAGTTTGGTATCGCGCTTGGTTTGGGACCAAGAGACCGTGGGTTCGAATCCCGCAACCCGGACCACAAAAATGACCTAAAGCAGAGATTTACTCTCCACTTTAGGTCATTTTTTATTACTATTTATGCGTTTTCTTCCCACTTTTAGAAAACTCTCGATTTTTCGACCACAGTTTTGTTACGCATTTTCCCGCCGAAAAATCCTTTTCTTTGTTTACTGCGGATCAGCTTCTGTGTTGCGAATACGCCCTTGCTTCTTGCAAAAAGCGTCAAAATATAGTATAATCAATTAAAGGTGGTGAATGCTCATGGTTGCTAATTTGGCTGAAGAATTATATGCTAACTCAATTCAACTTAAGAAATACGATAGCAGAAAATTACTATTCAACAAAAATCGTTTGGCTATGGAAAAAGAACTTTATCAAATTCAATCGCAAGTAAATGAGATCATTATCCTTTTAAAAGATAACCCTAATTATTCTGTTGAGCACATCAAATTAGCCACGTTCATGGGTAATCAAATTACAGAGTGTATTCTGTTCTTAACTACAAAAGGAAAAGCGTATAGAAAAACAGTAAGTAGATATGTATGGGGTTTTCACAATTTGCCGCGAGCTTTTTTATCTTCAGGCAACTCTATGCGCATATCTCCTGATGATGCTTTAGAATATTATAAACCCTACTTAAAAATGGATTGACAAATCTATTAAAACAACCACACCAAATCTGCAGCTTTTATGCAAATTTGAATCAAAAAGGAGATTGTGTAATGAAACGATGGTTTAGCATCTTTTTTGTCTTTATGATGTTTTTTGTTCTCAGTTCCTGTTATAATGACACCGATGCAGAGCTTAACAAACAAGACTATATGTCAAGTGTGTGCACCAAAGATTCAGTAGATGAATTTATTACGGTAGCGGAAAACATGCAAGGAGACGGTTTGCTCTCCGGATATGTTATCAGCGAAGAAAACTGTTACAATGTCACCCCTGTACAAGTTGCCATAGAAACAAATATAAAAATTTTCAAACTATCCGATTCTTGCGCCTCGTTTGTAATGATAGATAATGAGATTTATTCTATTTGTGAATCTTTTGGCGGCTACGGTTTTGTCAATGCGGTTCTGTGTGACTTTGACAATGACGGCAATAAAGACTTATTAGTTGCATCGTCATGGGGTTCGGGTTTGCATCGATCTATTGTTTCGGTATTCAATACATCAACAAAAGAATCGACCGTTGTTTATGACACATCAACAACAGACACGCCTCACATAGATCTGTTTGTAGCAACAGCAACTCCTTCATTTTCATCAAAAGACCCTTCCGATTTACCAGTTTATTATCAAGTATACTCTGCCGACATCAAAGTAAACAATAACAACTTTGCCGATTTATCCTATGTTACTACAGGCATTATCGGTACCGTAGAATATCAGAATGGTTCTATTGTATTTAGGGCAACTAATTCAGAGAAAAAATCTATAGATCTTTCAACGTTTATAACTGCTGACAATATAGCTCTTTTATCGGTTATTATTACTGTTTTGATTTTTGTGTTCACTCGTCGTGCGGAAATACGTTATAAAAAGCATGATGATAAAAAAGTACAATATCTAAAATTGATAAAGTTGCTCGAAATAGTGTTTGCATCGACCAAATCAAAAAGCGGTAGTTTAGAGTTAACAGATGAATTACGCGCGCAGTTTTTTGATACTGGAGCTTCGTTATTGTTGTATGGCTCAAAAAAGATATACCGGCTTTATCTCCTATTCCGCGAATATACAACCAATCCATTGATTAGATGCTGTAAATATTATAACAGCAACGATACACTTCACATTATGTCTGAAATATTGGTCACGATAAGAAAAGAAGTTGGTCTTAGTAACTTCAACAGCATTGCAAATAACGAGGCTCTTGCTTTCTTTGTCAACGATATTTCAAGCAATCCAATTGCCAAAGTTGATGTTTCAAAATCCAAGTTTAGAATAAGAATGACTCGTTTCGAATTATTCATGATTGACCGTTCTAAATTTGTATGGGCAAAAAAGTTTGTTTATTATTTTATCAAGCCTATTTTTTCTGCTTTTTATATTGTTTTGAAACACGCAATATTCATCCCTTTAGGTAGACTGTTGGGTGTGATTTTTCCGTCTTTAAAGAGCACAACTGATGCATCCAAGAAATAATAGCATAAGCTACATTAAATAATTTTTATAGGTTATTCTATGTCTACTGCAAACCAAATTTTGAGGGCGCCTTACTCGGCGCCCTCTTTTAGTTTGGCTTTCTCTTCCGTGATCTCCGCTTTTACTCTTTCTATCATCTCGGCGAGTTTGATTTCACATTGCTCTTTCGTTTAGGCGTAGACATTGAATTTCTTTCGCTTGCCATTCGGCAGTCGTGGGAAGAAGTTGCCTTCCCAGAGGTTGTCGTTTATCTGATACAGGCATCCCGTGCCGCTCTTGCGTATCTTTCTCGGGACATGCTCGGGATGAGGCTCTGTGGGCGCACACGGGGCGTTTACGGGCGTGTTTGGGGCTTCTGTGGGCGTTTGCTCGACCGTAGGCATCCGCACGTCTGTGCGCCCGATTTTGCGGTCAATGCTCACCGCCGAAATTTGTTTTTGCAATACCGCACCATCCGACAAGT
>JAZREB010000174.1:0-2088 GCA_045660585.1 Faecousia sp.
TGGTATCCTCTTCAACACCCTCGCGGACACCGACAGCCAGATCTTCTTCGTCATGATCGTTAAAGACATAGTACTTGCCCAGGGTGGAAGTGTCAAAGTAGACGTTGCCGCCGGCGATGTAGGCACTGCACTTCTCGATCAGGGTCTGCACCATGTGGATATACTCATCGATGCAGTTGGTAGCAGGCTCCACCACGTCAGGCCGCTTGATGTTCAGCTTCTGGCAGTCAGCAAAGAAGGCATCGGTGTAATACTGGGCGATTTCCAGAACGGTCTTGTTCTCACGCTTTGCACCTTTGACCATCTTATCTTCGCCGGTGTCGGCATCGCTTGCCAGATGGCCAACGTCAGTGATGTTCATAACACGCTTGACATTATAGCCCAGGTAGCGCAGGCTCTTTTCCAGCACGTCCCCCATGATGTAGCTACGCAGGTTACCGATATGGGCAAAGTGATACACTGTGGGGCCACAGGTGTACATCTTAACGATGTCGGGGTTATTGGGAACGAACAGTTCCTTCTTATGGCTGACGGAATTGTAAAGATACATGGTATAATTTCTCCTTTTCAGGTTTTGTATAGTTTATGTGTTCTGCTCTTTGGCAAGCAGTTGTTTTTCCAGTTGTTCGATCCGATCTCTGAGATAATCCAGTTCTGCACGGATGGGGTCGGGGGTGTGAATGTGGTCTAATTTTTCGCCGTTGATCCTCACCACACGACCGGGAACACCGACTACGGTGGAATTGGGCGGTACTTCCTTCAGTACCACGGAGTTTGCGGCTATACGGGCATTATCCCCAACTTTAAAGGGTCCCAAAACCTTGGCACCGGATCCCACCATGACATTGTTTCCAAGGGTAGGATGTCGCTTGCCTCTATGAGCGCCGGTACCGCCCAAGGTTACATTCTGGTATATGAGGCAATCGTCTCCGATCTCCGCTGTAGCACCGATAACAATACCTGTGCCGTGGTCGATAACCAAACGTCTGCCAATGGTTGCCGCAGGGTGGATCTCTACGCCGGTACGTCGTTTGGCAAACTGGGAGATCCATCTACCAATAAACCGCATCTTACGGATATAGAACCAATGGGCTACACGGTAATACATCTGGGCATGGAGGCCGTTATATAACCAGAATATCTCAAATTTACTCCGAGCCGCAGGGTCATTTCTCTGGTATGCTTCAATCGTTTCCATCAAACGCATACAGATCCCTCCTTCAAATATGGGTTATCAGAGGATAAAAAAAGCCACCTCTGAATTGCTCCAGAGGCGGCATAATTCCGCGGTTCCACTCTGATTTCTCACTCGTAGCCTTAACGCGGCCAACGGGGTCTCCCCTTCGCTCCCGAACGCACTTTCCCCCGTCTACTCCCATGTCCGCTTTCAGCCGGTGACGGACACTCTCTGTAGGCCTCTGACAGAGTACTCTTTTCGATCAACGCGATATATCTATTGCCATTATATTAACATTTTCTTCCCCTTGTGTCAAGTAAAAACATGCCGTTCCCGAAAAATCCAAGAACGGCATGTTTTATTCTACCTGACTTCCCATTAGATTGTCCGGGAACACCTTATACAGTTCAAATTTCGGCAGGTATGAGGAGGTACGTTCCTTCACGGTTCCTGCTTCAATCCCTCGGCTGTCGAATATTTCAGACAATGGTCAAAAAAAACGCCGACTTTTACGGTGCAGAGGACATTCCCTCCTTCATCGTAAATGTCAAAGCTGTCAAACCCGGAAAACATTCTTTCCCGATTTGACAGCTTCATAGCACAGATTAAAGAGCGTCCCGATTCTTAAAGAAGTATTCTGCGCCGGAATACAGGGTCGTAACAGAAATTGCCCCAATGCAGACCCAATTGAGGATCCCTACCCCGGTCTCACCGCCAATCAGCTTAGCAGGGAAATCTGCGCAGAAGAACAGCATAAGGCACAGGGAAACCATGGTCACAACGGTCTTTACCTTACCGGACCAGCCGGCAGCAATGACCCGTCCCTTACCGGAGGCGATCATACGCAAGCCACTGACTGCAAACTCTCTGGCCAGCACGATCATAAGAGCCCATGCAGGGAACATTCCCCA
>JAZREB010000175.1:0-1773 GCA_045660585.1 Faecousia sp.
ACCTTCACCCTTACGCCCCATACCTTTCTGGTAAAGGCCATGTGGCATGACTACCCCTATGTGTACCATTTCCCCAACGAAACCCTGCAAGAGGACTTATGTACCTTTGACTGGCTGAACTTCGACGATTATTGGTTTGACGACAAGGAACAGAACCCCGGCGGAAAGCCTTCCACGTATCCTCTTATCGTCCGGCATGAGGAAGGCGGCAGCCTTGCCATTGAGAAGTTCCTGGCCAGAATCATCCTGGGCAGCCGGTATGGCGAATGGGACAACCTGGACGTTGCCAAGGGGGAAACCGTAGAAACCGATACATCCCTCTTTGCCGCTGTGCTGAAATACCTGGGTGCCAGCAATCTGGCGATCCAGAACTATCTGGATTCCTACTACGGAAAGCTCAGCGTATCTCAGGATGGCAACACCCTCATCCCCACCATCATCTGGTCCTGGGTGGCAGCGGAAAACCTGGGCAGAGTCAGTAGAATTTATACCATCGGTGACATTGCTGCCCATGGTTCTGTAACGGAAGGTTGGCTGCATACCGCCTACACCTCCGGGGATAACTGCAATATCGGCTTTCTTCCCTGTTCCTGGATGGACGAGTCTACCGATACCATGATCTGTAAGCTCATGCTTGGCGGCGAACACAATTACAGACACGGTACTACCATCTGGACGGAGGCGGATTCTTCGAACCTGTATGGTACGGGCCTTGTCAATCGGATCCAGACAGAAGTGGATGCCACCAAGGAGAACGGAACCAATACCTTCTACTACCTCAGAGGTTACTCGACCCCCTACGGCATGGGCACTGGCTCCGTATCTCTGACCAAGACCAATGTGGAAGGAACAGAAAACCTGGCAGGTGCGGAATTCACCCTCTACCGGGATGCGGCCTGTACCGTTCCCGTTACGGAAAAGGATTATTCCAAGCTTTCTGCTTCGGATGCAGGCTATGTCAGTGCCGGTGTCCGCAGTACCGATGCCAGCGGCAAATGTGCATGGACAGGTCTGTACAGCGGCATCTATTTCCTCAAGGAAACCAAAGCCCCGGAGGGCTACCGGGTCAACACGGACAGCTCCGGTAAAGTGGAGGTCAAAACGGTCTCCGTCAAAGATGGAGAAACCGGCATGACCCTGACCAATGCGGAGAATACAATTCCTGTGACCCTCAAAAAGTCCATAAACGCATCCCTGGACTGCATGATGCAGATCATGGGAAATCCCCTGTACTCCCTGGCGGGAGCCGAATACACCGTTTCCCTGAACGGCACCGTGGTGGAAACCCTGGTGACGGATGAAAACGGCAAGGCGGTTTCCAACCGGCCCTACAACATCGGGGATGTACTGACCATCCGGGAAACCAAAGCCCCTCCCGGCTTTAAGCTGGACACTTCTGCCTATACCCACACCGTTACGGCAGACCGAAACGAGATCTCCGTAACCGATATCCCCATCTTCGATCCGCCCTTCGTACTGACCAAGGTGGACAAGGATACCACCACACCCCAGGGCGGTGCGTCCTTTGCCGGTGCGATATTCAAGTGGGAGTTCTTCCCTAACAGCAATTGGAGCGGCAACGCGGCTAGAACCTGGTACTTCGCAACGGATGCCAGCGGCAGATGCCTGTACAGCCAGGACTATCTGGCGGCAGGCTACACCAGCGATGTGCTGTATGTTTCTCCTGCTAATGTACCGCAGCTGCCTCTGGGCACGGTGAAGATCACGGAAGTGAAAAGCTCTCCGGGTTATGCCGTCATCCCCGAGCCGTTG
>JAZREB010000176.1:0-15942 GCA_045660585.1 Faecousia sp.
AAGTAGTACAGGTTATCATCGCTGTAGCTGTACTCCATCTTCTTGCGCTCAACATAAGCGGTGGGATACTTGTCGCTGGGGTTGAAGGTAGTTTCGGTCACGCCGCCGGTGATGACGTTACGCATCTTGACACGAACGAAAGCAGCACCCTTACCGGGCTTAACGTGCTGGAATTCGATAATCTGCATGACTTTTCCTTCCATCTCGAAGGTAATACCATTTCTAAAATCGCCTGCTGAAATCATTTATTTGTCCTCCTATATTTCCCCAATTGGGGTAAAGTATACATAGTGCGTATATATTTTACTCTATAATTGCAAAAAAAGCAAGACCTATTCCAAAATATATTATAAAATTATCAGTTCTTTCGGGCTGTGGGTAATATCTTCACACCCCTGATCGGTGACGATTACCACATCCTCGATACGAACACCGAATTTTCCGGGGAGATAAATTCCGGGTTCTGCGGAGCAAACTGCACCGGCAGGGAGAGGTTGATCGTTACGGGGGTTACAATTGGGAGCTTCGTGGATCTCAAGGCCCAGAGAATGTCCGTATCCATGGCCAAAGAAATCGCCATAGCCGGCTTCAATGATGATGTTTCTTGCGGCGGCATCTACTTCCCTTCCGGTGACGCCGGCTTTGGTAGCAGAGATGCCTGCAAGCTGTGCACGAAGTACGGTATCATAAACCTTCTGCATTTCTTCTGTTGCATAACCCAGAGCAACGGTTCTGGTCATGTCGGAACAATAGCTACCGTAAATAACACCAAAGTCCATGGTTATGAAGTCCCCTTCTGCAATGGGGCGATCGCCGGGAACACCGTGGGGCATGGATGTATTGGGACCGGCAACGACAATGGGATCAAAAGAAAGTCCTTCTGCGCCGTTTTTATACAGACAGTAGATCAGTTCTGCCGCTAATTCTTTCTCTGTCATACCGGCCTTAATGCGAGGGCAAACCTCTGCAAAGGCACGATCGGTGATTTCCTGTGCCTTGCGCATGCGTTCTAACTCCCAGGGCTCTTTGCTACCGCGGAAGCTGTTGATCTTATCCTGGTAAGGGATAAAGGTTGCGTTGAGTTTAGATTCAAAGGAACGGAGCTCGGCAACAGTGAGATATCCGTCTTCGAAGCCGAGAGTGCTGATCTCAAAATCAGAGATAGCTTGATTCAGAAGATCGGAAAGTGGATTGGAGCTGTTGAACTCAATGACCTCAAACCCGTGAATATCACGTTGGGCAGATTCGATATAGCGACTATCGGTATAATACCGCGCACCCTTTTGGCTAACAATGGCGTAGCCTTCTGCTATGTCAAACTCTGCACCGTACATACGGCTGAAGCGAGAGGTCAAGAAGAGCCCCTGAACGTCATCGGTAAGAATGGAACGATATTTGTCTAAATTTGTCATAATGTAGACTCCTTTATAATATGGATTGATCTATAGTACTTTTCGACCCTTTGCCATAGCCAGGAAGGGTAGCTCCAGTACATGGCGGAGTTTTAACCAAATATTATGGTTGTCAATGGAACGGACAATGATAGAAGGGATCCCTGCCAGATTCGCTCCCAAAACATCGGTGTAGATTTGATCTCCAACCAATGCGGCATTACTCTCCCCTATTTCTGCCATGGCTCGGCGGATGCCCTTGGTGCCGGGCTTATTTGCATGGGTTACATAGGGAACATCGTACACCTTAGAAAAAACGGGAACTCTTGCAGATTTCTTGCTGTTTGATACAATACACAGACGGATGCCGGAGTCCTTCATGAGAGCGATCCAACGAAGTAGCTCGGGAGTCGGCTCAGTAGTAGTGTATGGGAGCATGGTGTTATCAAAATCCATGAGTAAGAGACGGATGTTGTGACACTGTAAAAATTCCGGAGAAATGTCTGTTATCTTAGGAAAAATGTATTTAGGTAGCAGCATAATAAACTCCGATCCGAAATTGGAGATTCGGAGACAGAAATATAAAACACTGTCTCATATTCCTATTATACCACCGATAGAGCGCTTTGTCTATAAAGAAATCGGCAGGATTATATTTCCTGCCGATTAGGTTAAAAAGTTATGCCCTGGGATGGGCTTTGTTATAAATGTTTTTAAGATCTTGTTTTACAAATTGGGTATATCTCTGGGTAGAAGAAATGTCGCTGTGACCGAGCATTTCTTGCAAAGAGTGAATGTCTGCTCCACGTTCAAGCAAATGAGCTGCAAAACTGTGACGTAAGGTGTGGGGGGTGATTTCTTTCTTGATGTTTGCTTTCTGCTGGTAATATTTGATGATCTTCCAGAAACCTTGTCGGGTCATGCGTTCTCCACTCATGTTGACGAAAAGGGCGGTAGTCTCCCCTGTTGCGGCGATTTGCAGACGAACTTCTCCAATGTAGGTCTCCAAAGAACGAACGGCTTCGGGATAGAGAGGAATAACACGGGGCTTACCGTTTCCCTCGCAACGAATGAATGCACCCACCAAATTGACGTCACCGACATTGAGAGCGATCATTTCGCTAACACGCATTCCTGTTGCATAAAGGGTCTCTAACATAGCTTTATCACGTAAACCCTTGAGATCCTTCGTGTTAGGCTGTCTTAAGAGTTCTTCGACCTCGCGGCCGGAGAGGATCTGAGGGGGCTTCTTTTCGGCCTTTTGTTGGGAGATATTCTGAACCGGATCTTCATCAATAATATTCTCGGACAAGAGATAACCATAGAAGCTACGCAGAGATGCAATTCCACGGTTGATGGTGGAAACGGATTTGCCTTTGTTTGTTAAGTGCTCAGCGTAACGACAAATGCAGGCACGATCACAGGAACATAGATCCATATCCTCTACATCGGTCATGTAATCGCGGAATTGTCGAATATCGCGCATATAGGAAGCAACCGTATTTTCGGAAGCGTGCTTAATATGTAATAAATAATTTTCAAAAGCTAAGACGGGATTCAAATACGGTTCACCTCCTTATAGGCTAAAATCTATATATAGTATCAGGCATAAACGTTATGTACAAGGTGTAGTGAAAAGTTGGATTTTTCCGAACATTTTTCATTATCTGATACATACTATACCGCAAAAAACAAAGAATTTCAATACTTTTTCCAGAATTTGAAAATTTTTGTATATTATGCACATAAATTATGTCTACCTATTATGTAAACCAAGGTAACCTGATTCGTCAAATGTGAGATGAGCGTTTGTGAGGGTTCAAAATATAGTGTGGCATTGAATTTCAGAAACAAGATATTGTGCATTTTCTAATTGCAAGAAATCTTGCAATTATCCATAATCGATTTATGCAATTTTACCTTTTTTAAA
Organism: Faecousia sp.; assembly: GCA_045660585.1. Taxonomy (GTDB): domain Bacteria; phylum Bacillota; class Clostridia; order Oscillospirales; family Oscillospiraceae; genus JAZOXB01. Next base: position 3,322 of record JAZREB010000176.1, read on the forward strand.
ATTTGCCAGCAAACTACCCACAATTCCACTACCAAGAATCCAGAGGAACGTAATCCCTACAGAGGAAAATTCGTTTCCGAAAAATAGCAGATTCCCTAATAAGAGCATGGCTCCATATACAATGGAATTGACCATTCCCCATAAGAAACACTTTCTCGGCGCCAAACGAGAACCACGGAACGATCCCAAAAAGCTGACGATTCCCACGATAATTTGAGGTATTATTGTGAGGGAGGTTTCCGATAATTTGTTCCATAGTACTAATTTTGCTGACATTAGACATAGTAATATTCCTATGAGAGGCATCCAATATAGTGGTCTCCAGGGGGTTCTGACCCGACTTCTCCCCTTCCCAGTTTTGATCATAAGCAATCCCTCCTTTAGATATAGCCTATGGTTTGCTATTGATGCTTATGACAGAAAAAACTACCGCATCAGATGAAGCGGTAGTTTTTATAGAATTAAAGTTTGGATTTCATGTCGGAAAGACGTTCCAGTGCGGTATACAAGGTTTCGTCCTTCTTTGCAAAGTGCATACGGACAATGTTGGGAACATCCTCTTTGAAGAAGGAGGAACCGGGAACGGTAGCAACGCCAACCTTGCGAGCCAGATCTTCGCAGAATTCTACATCGTTCTGACCCTTCTTCAGGAAGGGAGCGATATCTGCAAGAACGAAATAGGCACCCTGAGGATCGGTATAAGGAATGCCGATACGATCTAAGCCCTCGGTAAAGAGCTTCTTCATGTGGGCATAGTGTGCGCCGAATTCCCGGTAGTAAGAATCGGGCATTTCCAGACCGACAACGGCAGCTTCCATTAAGGGAGAAGCGGCGCCAACAGTGTTAAAGTCATGATACTGCTTGATACGATCCATCAGGTGCTTGGGAGCGATAGCATAGCCCAGTCTCCAACCGGTGATGGAGTAGGTCTTGGACAGAGAACTGCAGGATACAGTTCTTTCCCACATGCCGGGGATGCTGTTCATATAGATGTGCTCGTGGCCTTCATAAATGATATGTTCATAAACTTCGTCCATGATGACGTAGGTATCATACTGAATAGCCAGCTTTGCGATTTGCTCCAGTTCCTGACGGGTAAATACCTTACCACTGGGATTGGAGGGATTGCAGATCAGGATGGCCTTTGCACCCTGCTTAAATGCATCCTCAAGAACGTTGGGATCGTAATCGAATGCAGGAGGTACCAGAGGAACGAAAATAGGTTCACAGCCAACCAAGAGGGTCTGAGCTCTGTAGTTCTCAAAGTAGGGAGAGAACATGATGATCTTATCGCCGGGGTTAGTCAGAGCGAAGAGGGTGTCTACCATGGCCTCGGTAGAGCCGATAGTTACTACAACCTCTGTGTTGGGGTCGATGGTTCTTCCCATGAAACGTCCGCATTTATCCGCAAGAGCGCGACGGAAGTTGGGAGCACCCATGGTGATGGGATACTGATGAGGGCCGATAGCACTGATTTCGGCCAGACGATCGGTCAGCGCCTTGGGAGGATCGAAATCAGGGAACCCCTGTGCCAGGTTGATAGCATTGCAATCAATTGCAATACGAGTCATTCTACGAATGACGGAATCGGTGAAATATTGGGTCTTTCTGCTTAATTCTTGCATATAGGTAACCTCTTTCTTTTATTAGCGGATGCCTAATTTCTCGGCGGTGACAAGTTCCATGCCATTTTTCTTCATCATATCCAGAAGCTTTGCTTCATCAGAGACACGGATGACCATATAGGCTTTGTCGTTGCCACGCTGGATCAGGGAGTACATGTATTCAATGTCGATTCCCTCCCCTGACATGAGCTCCAGAATACCGGACAATCCGCCGGGCTCATCGGGAACGGCGATCAGTGCAACTTCGTTTACACTGACAATACAATTCTGTTTGGACAGAGTGGTTTTGGCGACCGCTATGTCATCTACAAGCATTCGTAGGATACCGAAATCAGCGGTATCTGCAATGGAAATTGCACGAATATCAACTTTTGCATCGGCAAGAGATTTAACAATAGAAGCGAGCTTGCCTGCACGATTCTGAATGAATACCGAAAGCTGTTTAACCATGTAAATTTCCTCCTTTATTATAAGAATGCATCCTAATCCAATAACTTACGCTTATCAATGACACGGACTGCCTTGCCCTCGGAACGAGGAATGGAATTGGGCTCCATGAGGGTAACCTTGGCGGCAACACCCAGAAGATTCTTAAGAGCATCGGCCAGTTCCTTCTCTCTCTTAGACAGACCCTTAATAGTGTCGGAGAAGATTTCGTTGCTGATCTCTACCTGAACCTCGATACTGTCGAAGTTATTTGCACGATCAACAATAATACGGTAGTTTGCGGTATAGCCCTTGTCCAGAAGAACGGTTTCGATCTGGGACGGGAATACGTTGACACCGCGGATAATAAGCATGTCATCGGTTCTGCCACGGGGCTTGGTCATCTTAACCAGTGTTCTGCCACAGGAGCAGGGCTTGCGGGTGATAACACCGATATCTCTGGTACGATAGCGGAGAATGGGGAACGCTTCCTTCGTGATACAGGTGAAAACAAGCTCACCCTGAGTATCTTCGGGAAGGACTTCCCCGGTATCGGGATCGATAACCTCTACGATGAAGTGGTCTTCGTTAATATGCATACCACTCTGTTCGTTGCATTCAAATGCGACACCGGGTCCAAGGATCTCTGTCAGACCGTAGATGTCGAATGCTTTCAGTCCCAGCATATCCTGGATCTGACAACGCATCTCATTTGTCCAAGGCTCGGCACCGAAAATACCTGCCTTCAGTGAAATGTCATCCTTAGTAAGACCGTTTGCATACAGAGTCTCTGCAATATGAAGCGCATAAGAAGGTGTGCAACAAAGGATGGTAGAACCAAAGTCCTTCATAATGGTAATCTGTCTCTGGGTGTTGCCGGAGGAAACAGGAACTGTGGTTGCGCCTATCCTTTTAGCGCCACCATCTGCGCCCAAACCGCCGGTGAAGAGACCGTAACCATAGGAGATGTGGACAATATCCTCGTCATTACAACCTGCGGCAGTTAAAGCACGGGCTACACATGTATCCCAGAGTTCCAGATCGTTCTGGGTATACCCAACAACGATCTGCTTACCGGTAGTGCCACTGGAAGCATGGAGACGGACAATATCCTTCATGGGAGCGGCGAAAAGGCCGAAGGGATAGGTGTCACGGAGATCCTGCTTGTAGCTGAAGGGTAGCTTTTTCAGGTCGTCGATGGTCTTGATATCTTCGGGAGTTACCCCGGCTTTGATCATTCTCTCACGATAGAAGGGAACATTATCGTAAACACGTTTTACAGTGGCGCTAAGACGCTCGTTCTGAAGTGCGACAATCGTTTCTCTTGAAGCTGTTTCGATTTCGGGATTATAGTATTTTTCCATAATTTTTCTTTCCGAGCGTATAGGCTCTGCGATTGAGGTCTAAATAGGCTTTGGGAACGGTTTCTTCCAGGACGGAGAATACTTCTTCGTCTGTAAAGTCAAAGTACCAAGAGAGTCTTCCTAAAAGAACCATATTAACTGCTTTGGAGGTGCCGGCCTCTACAGCAAGGCTCAGAGCATCGAATGCATCCAAATTGAGACCCTTCTCGTTAAACTTTTCTACAATATCCTGGGGATAGGAAGCGGCTCCGGTAATGACGGGCATAGGATCGATCTGCTGGGTATTGGCAATCATTCTGCCACCGAACTTGAGCCACTGAGCCCAACGACCGGCTTCCAATATCTCAAAAGAAAGAATAAAGTCAGCTTCGCCTTTGTCAATGATGGGAGAATAGACCTTGTCACCATAACGAACATAGGTAACTACACTGCCACCACGCTGACTCATACCGTGAACCTCGGATACCTTTACGTCGTAGCCTCTGTTCAGGAGAAGTTTGCCAAGGACTTTGCTGGCAAGCAGGGTTCCCTGTCCACCGACACCGACGATCATAATGTTTTTAGTCATATTATTCACCCCCAATAGCTTTCACCTTGCACAACTGACTGCAGATTCCGCAACCGGTGCAAAGGGTACTGTCGATCTCTGCCTTGCCGTCCTTCATATGGATGGCGGGACAGCCTGCCTTCATGCACATCTTACATCCGATACAACGGGTAGGATCTACCTTGATGGGGCCTGCGTGCTTGACATACTTCAGGAGGGCGCAGGGGCGACGGGAGATAATGACAGAGGGCTCTGTTGCAGCCAATTCCTCGCGGATTGCAGTCTCGCAAGCCTGCAGATCATAAGGATCCACCACACGGACTCTGCCAATGCCAAGTGCACGGCAAAGAGCCTCTAAATCTACCTTAGCGGCGGGATCGCCCTTCAGGTTAAAGCCCGTAGTGGGATTCTGCTGATGGCCGGTCATGCCGGTAATGGAGTTGTCCAGAATAATGACGGTGCTGTTGGAATTATTATATGCGATGTTCACAAGGCCGGTCATGCCGGAGTGCATAAAGGTGGAATCACCGATAACAGCAACGGTTTTAGAGGCCTGTTCTTCTCCGGCGGCTTTCAGGAAACCATGAATGCCAGAAATGGAAGCACCCATACAAACGACAGCGTCCAGAGAGTTCAGAGGTGCTACAGCACCCAGAGTATAGCAACCGATGTCACCGATAACAGTGAGCTTCAGCTTAGAAAGAACGTGGTAGATACCACGATGAGGACAGCCGGCGCAAAGTGCGGGAGGTCTGTTGGGGATCACGCTGTCAATTGCACAACCCTCTGTCATGGGAAGATCCAATCCCTTTGCAACAAGAGACTGAGACAGTTCGCCGATTCGGGGGAAGAGCTCCTTCCCTTCTACCTGCAGGCCGATGGTCTTGCAGAAATCTTCGATAAAGCTGTCGCCTTCTTCTACAATGACAACTCTCTCTACCTGGGAGCAGAATTCCTTCAGCAGTTTTTCGGAAAGGGGCCAGGTCATACCTAACTTTAAGATGTTAACATCCTGTCCGCAGACTTCCTTAACGTACTGATAAGAGGTAGAGGCTGTGATAATACCCAGTTTTCGCTCGGTACCCCATTCGATCTGATTAAAAGGAGCGTTGTATCCGAAATCAGCAATGGCCTGATCTCTCTGAGCGACCAGAGGACGACGGAGCTTTGCGTAACCGGGCATCATGATGTACTTGGGCGGATTTTTAACATAGGGCTTGTCCGCAACTTCCTGTCTGGGAGAGAGCTCTGCAATGCTCTGGCTGTGAGCAATACGAGTACACATTCTCATGATAACAGGAGTATCAAAATTCTCGGACAGATCATAAGCATATTTGACAAAGGTAAGAGCCTCCTGAGAATTGGAAGGTTCCAATACAGGAAGATGAGCGGCCTTACCGTAGTTACGAGAGTCTTGCTCATTCTGGGAGCTGTGCATACCGGGGTCATCCGCAACACAAATCACCAAGCCGCCGTTGACACCGGAGTAGGAAATGCTGAAAAGAGGATCAGCCCCTACGTTCAGTCCAACGTGCTTCATACCACAGAAGCTACGCTTACCTGCCAAGGATGCGCCAAATGCGGCTTCCATAGCGACCTTTTCGTTAGGAGCCCACTCTGCGTAAACCTCGGGGTATTTTGCAATACACTCGGTAATTTCTGTGCTGGGGGTGCCGGGGTAGGATGAAACAAAGCTACAACCTGCTTCGTACAGGCCACGTGCAAAAGCCTCGTTTCCAAGGATCAGTTTTTTCATATTTGCCTCCATGGATTTAATCGTGTATTAAAAACGGCTTTACTGCAGAATGCAATAAAGCCGTCATGGGGATCACGCTTCTGTATACCGTATAATTTATCACTTTTTGCTGATAAAGTCAAGGGGTTCTATTGGATTATATGAAAGAAATTACGAATAATCCGATGATATAACCAACGGGATACTTTCACTTAGAACTGTTAAAGGATCTACAGCGGAAACTTGAGCAACAAGGACACGGTCCCCTATTGTAGGTATTGGTTCTTCGACACGGAGTTCTTCCGATGAGAGATAAGTTGTTGTGCAGGGTGTTTCATTGACATAGACCACGCTGAAGGGCGTAAAATTGTTCCCTGTTACAGTAAATCCCTCTTGTCCCTCTGCGGCCAATATGTCTCGAATGAGAATTTCCGTAACACCTAATTGTATGCCGGGCTTGTTGGGGGTAATTTCATATTCCAGGGCATATTCTTCGCCGTAAATGATGTCAAACTCCAATGTCCTAAGGGCTTCTTGATAGTCATCAGATTCTATGGATGCATAGCCGGAATTCTGGTGGTGGCGGAATACAGGCCCTTCGTAAATGCCGACAAGTTCCATGATATATGCAGATAACTGATAGGTCTGTAAATCTTGCACCTTCTGCTTCATGGGATAGTTCGTCCAAATGACGTATTCGGTAGTCTGATTGGTGCCTGAAGAGAGCTCTTCGTCCTGAATGTTAAAACTGGGAAGATGATCACCGAAAAAGACAACCATGGTATCTTCTTCTACCTCAGAAAGTGTATCGATCAATTCGCCCACAAACAGATCGGATTGAGACAGCGCATAGAGGTAATACTCAAATCCGTTCTTTCGCCCCTCTTCTTCCATTCCTTGAATGGGAATGATAGGCACATTCTCCAAGGGCTCTTTGGGGTATCTGCCGTGAGGCTCTACGGATACGGTATAGATCAGCTTTTTATCCTCTCCATCAGCAAGACATTTCATGATTTCATCTGTAAGACAGCTATCCTTTGCCCAGCCAAGAGCGTTATATGTTACGTCCGTCATATACTCTACAGAGGTGAATGTACGGAATCCGAGATTGTCATATACAATATGGCGATTATAGAAGGTAGCGTTGTTGTTATGTATGGCGTGGGTATCATAACCGAGATTCCATAATTCCGATGCAATGGACGTGGTTTTCCCGGAATCGACAATGGTCATATATGGGTACTCCCCTACACCAAAGTGACTGAGATTCATCCCTGTTAATACTTCGAATTCCGTGTTGGCAGTTCCTGCTCCGATACAGGGTACAGACAGGAAACCGTGAGAATAATTTTCTTTCAGATGGCGGAAATTGGGAATAGGATCGTAGGGATAAGAGATATCCTTCATATAATAAGGGTCAAAAAAAGACTCTAATTGTACAAAAATGATATTGGGGGAATCTGTACTTGATCCGGGAAGTTGGTTTTCTGTACTGTCAATAATCTCACGAACCTCGGTTGCAGAATACTCTTCCGGCTCTTTTACGCCCCCTGTAATGAAGCTGGCGGATAAACAGTAGGCAAATCCGTTATCTTCGTATGCTTGAGAAATATTCTGAAAATCGTCCCTTGCATCTACGTATCCCCTCTCAACAAAAGGAACGTCGATTAGAAAGAGAGAAATCAGCAACAATCCGCAATGAACTACAGCAAACAGAGGGATCCATACATCCTTTTTAACACAGAGCCAGATATAAAGGATCAGTGCAACCAATGTGGAAATCAGGATCATTAAACCAATCAAACCCATAGGGCTTAGATATATGGCAAATATATCCCGAACGGAAGACATTAAGAATATGTCAGGTGCAGTCAGTGGCATAGACCGATATCGAAGCATAATGGTATTGGCAACACAAATACCCATCCAAATTCCTCCGATAAGGCATAGCCAAAACAGTCGTTTGCGGAATAACAAAGATAGGCAGAGGGTGAAATATACAATGAGAATATTATAGATCACTGCAGGCGGCTTTCCTGCCAAAAATGCAAAATACTCACGGAAATTAAGCCTGGACAGGAATTCCATAACAAGTACTCCCGCTATGGATAACAGGAATAATCGGAACAGAATGATGTAATTATCCTTAACGAATTGTTTGGATAAAGAAAAGACGGTTTCTTTTTGGTCTCGTTCCATAGAACGACTACCTCCCTTTTGGAGACTTCAGCAGATATACTACAATATTTTCGACGAAAAAGCAATTGAAATGTTCCCGTCAAATCTGAACAATTTTTAAATTATAGGATGTAATCTGCGAAAAATGACTTGATAGCAGGATGTATCGATGGTATAATATATGAGATTATAAATGAATATAGAAAGGACTATCCTCTAATGACAACGATTGATATTTATTCGGGTTTTCTGGGTGCGGGAAAGACAACCCTGATTAAGAAAATGATCAAAGAAGCCTATGCCGGTGAGAAGATCGTATTGATTGAAAATGAATTCGGCGAGATCGGCATTGACGGCGGTTTTCTGCAAGAAGCCGGTGTTCAAGTCAACGAAATGAACTCCGGCTGTATTTGCTGTTCTCTGGTCGGTGATTTCGGCAAGGCTCTGACTCAAGTGATCCAAGAATATCATCCCGATCGAATCTTGATTGAGCCCTCCGGTGTAGGCAAGCTGTCCGATGTTGTCGGCGCAGTAGAACGTGTTGCAGATGAATCTGTTCGGTTAGGCAGTTTTGTCACTGTAGCAGATGCAACCAAGTGTAAGATCTATATGAAGAACTTTGGCGAATTTTATGCCAATCAGATCGAGACTGCAGGCACCATCCTGTTAAGCAGAACGGGAACGATTTCGGAAGAAAAACTGCAAACTGCCATGGAGATCCTGCGAGAGCATAATCCTAATGCCCTCATTTTAACCACTCCTTGGGATCAGCTTACGGGTAAGCAGATCCGTGACGCAATGGAAGGACAGGATTCCCTGTCTCGTCAGTTAGAAGAACTCTTACAGGAACAGTCTCATCACCATCACCATGATGAGCACTGTACATGTTCCCACTGTGTGGGCGACCACCATGAGCATCATCATGAACATCACCATGCCCATGGCGAAGAGTGTCACTGCCATGAGTGCGAAGAACACCATCATGAGCATGAACACCATCATGAGCATGAACACCATCATGAGCATGACCATCATCATAAGCATGAGCATCAACATGAGCATGAGCATCATCATGAGCATGAGCATCATCATGAGCACGGAGAGGAATGTCATTGTCATGATTGTTCCGGTGAGCACCATCATCATGACCATGATCATCATGACCATCATGATCACCACCATGGACATCATGCAGACGAGGTATTTACCAGTTGGGGTATTGAAACTGCCAAGAAATTCACAAAGGACGAGCTTACAGCCATCCTTACTGAGTTAGATTGCGAAGAAACATACGGTATTGTTCTTAGAGCCAAGGGAATTGTTGCCGCAGAAGACGGTACATGGATCCATTTCGATCATGTTCCCGGTGAGATCGATATTCGTACCGGTGGAGCCGGTGTTACAGGTCGGTTGTGCGTAATCGGATCTAAACTCTGCGAAATAGCGATTGCTAAGCGCTTCGGCGTATAAGGAGGAGCAAATTTATGCCTATTCCTGTATATGCTTTTACAGGTTTTCTGGATTCCGGAAAGACCAAATTTATCCAAGATACTCTCTGTGATCTCCGCTTTAATGCCGGAGAACGCACCCTTTTACTGATATGCGAAGAAGGCGAAGAAGAATATAACAGTAAGCCCTATCCTAACAAGAACGTATATTTTGAGGTCATCGATCAGGAAGAGATCACTACACAGCAGCTTGATACTTTGTTCCGTAAGTACCGGGCAGAACGTGTGGTAGTAGAGCTAAACGGAATGCTCCCTGCAGATACTTTCTATCAAAAAATGCCGGAAGAATGGCAGGTTGCACAGGAAGTCATGTTTGCCGATGGCAATACTATTCTCAGTTACAATGCCAATATGCGATCCTTGGTTGTTGATAAGCTAATGGGATGTGAAATGGTTGTGTTTAACCGTCTTCCCTCTCAGACGGATATTATGCCCCTTCACAAGTTAGCTCGTGCCATAAACCGTCGTGTAGCTATTTTATACGAATATGCAGATGGGACAACACAAATGGACGATATCGAAGATCCCCTCCCCTTTGACATCAATGCTCCTGTCATTGAGATCAAGGATGAGGATTATGCACTCTTTTATCGTGATATCGTAGAAACTCCTAAAAAGTACAAGGGAAAAACTGTTTCTTTCAAAGCCCAGGTGGCAAAGTTGCGGAAAGAGAAAGTTGGGTTTTTTGCACCCGGTCGTTTTGTCATGACTTGCTGTGTGGATGATATCGAATTTATGGGAATTCCCTGTAAATACGAAAATGCCCAAGATCTAAGGGCAAGAGAATGGATCCAATTAACTGCAGAGGTAGATGTACGGTTCCATTCCATCTATCGGGGAATCGGTGCTGTTCTGCAAGCGAAATCTATCGAGCCTGCAGAGGCTCCCGAGCAGGATGTAGCTACATTCTAAATTTTAAATTATGAAACCGGAATCGAGGACTGTTCTCTCGATTCCGGTTTTTCTTATTTTTTCTTAAGGAATTCTTTCTTAAGATAAGAGAATGTTTCCTTCTCACCTTTTTCTTTCAGCATGGTAAGGACGAAAATCAAATCGTCCCGTGTTTTAGGATGCATCATGGTCAAGTCCTTTCCCTCGGCAGACTGCAGGAGATAATTGAGGGCGTCGGCTTGTGTATAATTTTTGCCATGATAGATCTTACAGGCGGCGATACGGTCCATTACCATTTCCACAAAATATTTAGGTGGCATTTCGACTGCTTCGTATCGTCGGGATTTTGTACTGAGATCTGTCCAATATTCAAAATGGTGCTTATTTCTGCCCTTATGATGCAACCAGGCGGTAGAGTATCCGTTGAGTTCCCGTTCTCTGGAGTTGGGGCTACGGGTTCCGTGATAGTACTTTGCTCCAATACGGAATTCCTGGAGAGTATATTTAGAAAGGTCGTGTGTCAAGCCCTGCCAATACAGACCCACACGGAAACAATGGCTCTGCACCTTCAAACGGTGCTTGGTTATGGTTATAAAATGTCGAATGGCTCTCATAATTCTACACATTCCTTTATTTTGATATATGTATTATACTCCCCTGTGGCGTAGCAGTCAACAGTAGAATTCTATGAACTACATAGATTCTTTCATGGATTCTCGCAACTTTTGAAGTGCTTTCTTCTCAATTCGGCTGACATAGCTCCTGCTGATCCCTAAGAGGTCGGCAACCTCATTCTGTGTAAGGGGGATCTGATTCCCTAACCCATAGCGAAGACATATAATTTTATTCTCTCGATCGGATAAGGCACTATTTACCGCACTATATAACTTTTCTATGGTTTCACGTTCTGAATATTGTTCTGCAAGATCTACTTCGGAGCAGATCACATCCATAAAGGACAGCGGAGCACCATCACTCCCCGTTTCTATATAATCAGATAATGAAACATCGCTTAAAGTTTTCTTTTGTGCTCGGAAATGCATTAGGATCTCATTTTCAATACACCTTGCGGCGTAGGTTGCCAATCGTGCACCTTTTTCGGCTTTAAACGTAGAAATACCCTTAATGAGGCCGATGGTTCCAATGGAAATCAGATCTTCCTGATCTGCGGATAGTGCGTAGTATTTTTTCATAATATGGGCTACCAATCGTAGATTCCGTTCTACCAGAATATTTCTGGCCTCTAAATTTCCCCGCGCAACAAGGCTCAGATAATATTGCTCCTCCTCTCGAGTGAGTGGCTTCGGGAAGGAACCGGGAGAATCAGATAGCCGTAGCGAGTACAGCAAGCTGCTAAGCATCAGCCACACTGCTGCGCTGAGCATAATACCACCTCCGAATATAGCATATTCAAATGTGGCAAGTCCCTATACGATATTTCTGCAGGGCATAGAAAATCACGCTCTCAGAAAATCCGAGAGCGTGATTGGAGAGTAAAGCGATCAAAATAGATCTATCTTAAACTTAGTTATTTCCCGGGAAATAGGCTTTTGCAGAATCACTGTAAGCAAAGAGTGCTTTGCAAAGTTCCAGAAGGTTGCCGGACTTGTTGTTTCCGTAGGTATCGGCACTATACCGTAAGGTACAGGAAACGGGAGTTTCACCCCGATAAATTTGTACAGAGATAACAGAGCGCAACTCTGCGGCCAGAAGGGTATCCAATGTGAAGCAGTAATAATTCAAGGTGGAATTGTAAAGTTCTGCTCCTGTCAGGATTAAATTCTTTTCAGCTCCCTTATTGTCTGTGTAATTTACACGGAGAGACAAATCGGACAATGCACCTGTGTAAGTTCCCATTGAGAAGATAAATTTGAGGCAAACTTTGGAATCCAAATTCAGTGCCTTACCCTGCCACTTAATGGGAGCATTGGCAAGGTCATCCAGGATCAGATTGGTATTGCTAAAGGTTACGGATTCCATATCGGATAAGTATGCCTTGTGGGCATCGGTCATTTTGGAATCTGCAAGATCGTCTACACGATAGTTCTTGTAGATCTGAGCCTTTGCACCGTAACGGAGAAGATCCGCACACAAGATCTTTAGACTCTGTGCATTGGATTCTCTGCTCATTTGGGTATAGGCATAGTCTGCGATGGAATAATCATCCATGGGAGAGTAGTAGGGCTGTCCATCCTTTACGCCATGTAAGACAGAGCGAATGCGGTCATTCATCCGAACAGCAGTTAAACCTTCCAGGGTGAAATAATAGTAATTTCCTTGCTCAACGGGATAAATCGGCGTTGTGGTGTACTGTACAGAGCAATCTTCTGTGAAGGATTCCACTTCT
>JAZREB010000177.1:0-1554 GCA_045660585.1 Faecousia sp.
GTTTCTCTGGCTGAGATCATCATTCCTGCCGCCGATATCTCCGAGCAGATCTCTGTAGCGAGTAAGGAAGCCTCCGGCACCGGCAACATGAAGCTCATGATCAACGGCGCTGTTACCGTGGGCACTCTGGACGGTGCAAACGTTGAGATCCACCAGCAGGTAGGAGATGAGAATATCTTCCTCTTCGGCCTGAAGGCACATGAGACCGAGGCCCTGTGGCAGAAGGGCTACAACCCCAACGAATTCCTCACCGACGAGCTCCGTCAGGTGCTGGATATGCTGACCTCCGCTATTCTGGGACAGCGTTTCGACGATCTGGTGTCTTGCCTGCTGACCAACCGCTTCGGCACCGCAGACCCCTATATGACTGTGGCAGACTTCACGGACTATGCCCGTGCCCACAGAGATATTGAAACGACCTACAAGGATGCTCGCAAGTTCGGCAATATGTCTCTGACCAATATTGCCAAGGCAGGTCTCTTCTCCTCCGACCGTGCTGTGGAAGAGTATGCCGAGAACATCTGGTATCTGAAATAATGCGGATCCACTATAACAGTCGGGATCCGAAACACAAGACCCCCTTTGGAACCCTCCGAAGGGGGGAATTGTGTACCCTCATGCTACGGATCCCTCATGAAGCGGGAGCAGTGAGGGTAGGACTCATTGTGGAAGATTGCGACGGCAATTTCTGCAAGGAGATCCCCTTGACCTTGAGCCAAAGGGATGAGGACTACGGCGATTGGACAGGCTCCTTCACCATGGATGCGGGACTGTATTTTTACTGGTTCCGTATTTATAAGGAAGAAGACAGCTTCCGCCTTTTTAAGGAAGGGGAGCAGACCAATATGGAACTGGGGGACAAGTGGCAGCTCAGCTTTGTTCCCGAGGACTTCTATACCCCGGGCTTTGCCCAAGGGGGCATCATGTATCAGATCTTCCCCGACCGCTTCTGCCGTGTGGGGGACTGCGACCTGACAGACAAGCTGGAGCCCTATACCCTGAACGAGGATTGGGCAGGGGAGCCACGCTTCGGCCCCGATGAGGATGGACATTGGAACAATCAATTCTTTGGGGGAAACTTCCGTGGTATCCAAGAAAAGCTTCCTTATTTAAAAGAACTGGGAGTCACCGTCCTTTATCTGAACCCGATTTTTAAAGCCTTTTCCTCCCACCGCTATGACACGGCGGATTACAAGCGCCCCGATCCCATGCTGGGGACGGAGGAGGATTTTCGCAGTCTTTGCGATCATGCCCACGAACAGGGGATCAAGATGATCTTAGACGGAGTCTTTTCCCATACGGGGGATCACAGCATTTACTTTGACAGCCGTGGCTGCTTCGGTGGCGGTGCGGTCAGTGATCCCGACTCTGCCTATCGGCAGTGGTATCTGTTCAAGGACTATCCTCATGACTATGAAGCCTGGTGGGGCATCCGCTCCCTTCCCTGTGTCAACGAGCTGGATCCGTCCTTTTTGGACTATGTCATAGAGGGGGAGGACCCTGTAGTTGCACACTGGATGGCTCTGGGTGCCGACGGCTTCCGTCTGGATGTGG
>JAZREB010000178.1:0-7762 GCA_045660585.1 Faecousia sp.
ATAATAAGATGGGTTTAAAACCCATCGCAAAGAGTTCGTGTTGATTGTCGTGTGGGTCCACCTGTTCCCATCCCGAACACAGAAGTTAAGCACACGTACGCCGACGATAGTTGCCGGGTGACTGGCCGTGAAAATAGGTAACGCGAACACTAATATTCCCCCTTAGCTCAGTCGGTAGAGCGACGGACTGTTAATCCGCAGGTCGTTGGTTCGAGTCCAACAGGGTGAGCCACGAAAAAGAGTCTTTTGTCTACAGACAGAGGACTCTTTTTTCGAACTAAGTGTGCCTTGCGGCACGTGAAGTGATGCTTTGCATCGTGAAGTTTCTTCGCAGTGAAGTTTGCTCTGCAAGTGTTTTGGCACATTTAACTTCACTTTGTGCGTAGCACAATACTTCACAGCGGCACAGCCGGTGCTTCACTTGGCGTAACCAAACTTCACTGAATCTTAAAGACCTGCAAGATTTATCATATTATGATTCAAGAAAGGTGGTGCCATTATGTCAGAAAGCTTATTGAGAATACGGTCTATGGATTTTGCGGTATCCATTATTAACCTAGTTAAATATCTCAAAGAAAAACGCGAGACCATCATCTCCAATCAAATCGGCAGAAGTGGTACATCAATTGGCGCAAACATCCGTGAAGCTCAATATGCTCACGGAAAAGCATAATTTATTGCAAAACTGCAGATTGCGCTCAAAGAAGCCAATGAAACTGGTTACTGGATAGAACTGCTTTTTAAAACAAATTACATCACCGAAGCAGAATATAAAACGCTCGATACTGCTTGCACAAGTATTCGCGTTATGCTTATCTCCTCCATAAACACCGCAAAGGAGAATTCCAAATGAAAAACAAACCAATCATCACAGGTATCATAGCGGTCGCTTCTCCAACACCGTTGATAATTTTTACTGTAATGTGGAGTTGGGCGTGGTTCTTTGGCATAGGTATGGGATTGCTGAACTACGACACTGTGCCTCAATGGATACTCACAATTTCGTTGGTGCCCTTACTTATAAGCCCGTTTTTGGGTTTGTTGGGCATCATTCATGGTATAGTAAAAATCAAAGCCGGGAAGGCGTGGTTGGGAATCTTTTTGTCCGTAATAGGATTGCTTGAAAATTTCATCCTGTTTTATGGAATGTATTATCTTGGCAGCAGATTTTAATTCCGCACCTTTTCACTTTTCTTACCTACATTTACGCACCGTTATACTGCTCTTTCGCAAAAAAGAAGTAACTTTGGTCTATCAAAAGTTACTTCTTTTTTCCAAGCCATAGGCTTGGTATTTCATCACCGTGCGAAGTGCGGTGTATATCATTATGTTTCAGCGTGTGTCCTCCTGCGGTTTGATGATATACCGCAACAATTTGCGGATGATATATAATTGCAAGCCGTTGATTTGTTCATTTGAGTGTGATATAATACTACCGGTCGGAAAGTGATATAATATAAGATTAGATATATCTATATTGATTGTTTTTCCTAATCAATGTTTCCGTCTGTTTTTAGTCTGAATTAGTTTCTATACTCATCTTATTGAGTTAGGGGGTATCTTTATGCTTTCTTCCTGGATTTTGCCTGTCCTTGAATGGATCGGTACCTTTTCTTTTGCCATTTCCGGGGCGCTGATTGCCATTGGGCATGGGCTTGACTTGTTTGGAGTCCTTATGGTTGGCACCATTACCGCTGTAGGTGGCGGCATTGTCCGTGATATACTCCTTGGGAATCATCCTCCTCTCATTTTTTATAATACGGATACTCTGCTTATTGCGGTTTTAACTGCACTGCTTGTTTTTATTTTTGTTTCTTTTAACGTGAAGCGTTTTTCCGTTATCCGCCATCGGGTGGAAAAGGTTAACCTGATTTTTGACTCTCTTGGTCTTGGCGCATTCTCTGTTGCCGGTGTTCAGCTTGCTTGGGATGGTGGCTTTGGGGAGCATTTTGTTCTTTGTGTGCTTATGGGCTGTTTGACCGGTGTAGGTGGTGGCGTGGTCCGTGATATGCTGGTCAACGTGAAGCCTTACGTATTTACCAAACATGTTTACGCTGTGGCTTCTCTTGTGGGGAGTATCTTATACTATCTGATCCTCAAACATACACCCTACGGAGATTGGGGATCCTTTTTAGCCCTTGCCCTTGTGTTTGTGCTTCGACTCCTGGCTGCGCGGTTCCGTTGGGAGCTTCCTAAGATCTCTAAACTCAACGAGGATAAGGATTAGGACGTTGCGTATCTGTTTTTTCGCAGATATTCTACATTTTTCTTGCATTTTGCTCTTTTGTATGGTATATAATTTATGAGGTGATAAATTATGAATATCCACGCAAAATGCACATATGACTCCAATGCTGTTCGCGACCTTACTCACATTAGCATCTTTAAGAAAATGAACCCCAAAATCAACTTGCTTATTTACGCCATCGTTTTTGCAACAGTCCTTGCGGCACACCTTATTGTTTTCTATGCGTTTGATTTCCATGAGCTTGCATATCTGACTGTGTTTACCTTTGTCTTCCTTCTGCTGAAGCTGGATCAGTATTTGCTGCTTCCTCGTCGGATGTACCGTGGCATGAAGAATATGAAGGATGCAGAAAATTCCTATACCTTTATGGCTGAGAATTTCACTGTGACTTCCGGTACGGAAAGCTACAGTGGCCAGTCCTCTATGGTCTATTCCGGATTAGTGAAGGTATATGAGACCAATCGCTATCTTTTCCTGTTCCAGACAAATCGCCAGGCCTACATCGTAGATAAGGAATCCATGGACGAAAAGAGTGCAGAGGCGCTCCGTGGCAGACTCATGCCTTATTTTGGGAAAAAGTATTACATCTGCAATTTCTAATTTATAATATAAATTGCCGAATCGTTTGCAACTTGCAGGCGATTCGGTTTTTTTACGGAACTTTATGGTTGATTTTGACATAGAATGGAGGGCATAGGGGGGATTTTGATGATGTGCTTGCTTAGGGAATTGGAACAGAACGGAGAAGGAATTCTGGCAGAAATGCCCTGTGGAGGGTTACTTTCTCGGAGACTTAAACAATTCGGTATGATCCCGGGGACGAAGGTGCGGTATTTAGGTTCTGCACCTATGGGGAGCCCTCTCCTTTTCCGTGTGCGTGGGGCGGTGATCTCTCTGCGGAAGGAGGACTGTGCAGGGATCACGGTGCTAAGAGCATGAACAAAATCGCTCTGGTGGGAAATCCCAATGTAGGGAAAAGTACGGTTTTTAATGCCCTGACAGGGTTGCGCCAGCACACGGGGAATTGGCCGGGGAAAACGGTGGAGCTTGCCCTGGGGCACTTTACCTATAAGGGGATGGATTATGAGCTGGTGGATCTGCCCGGCACCTATTGTCTACAGGGAGAGTCAAGGGAAGAAGAGATCACAGGGGAATTTATTGCCGAAGAAACCACAGACGGCATCCTGATCCTCTGTGATGGAACCTGTTTAGAACGTAGCCTTCATTTGGCATTACAGGTGATCCCCTTATGTCCAAAGGTTCTGGTTGCCGTCAATTTGATGGACGAAGCCGAAAAAATGGGGTTGCACGTGGATATCCCGGAGCTGTCTGTGGGATTAGGGGTGGCTGTGATCGGTATTTGCGGAAAAGAGAAAAAGGATCTGGAACTTTTGCAAGAACATTTACGTCTACTGACCCAAGGGTTTCTGCCCTATGCGCCCCCTGAGAGAAAGGGAGAGAATTGGGAACTGTCCTATGCACAGGAACTGACTGACCGTGTGTGCCGTAGAGACAGGGGGGAGACGACCCTTACAGACAGGCTGGACAGGATCCTCCTGCGATCTGTGTGGGCTTATCCCTGCGCCTTTGCCCTCCTGTTGGGGATCCTATGGCTGACGGTTCGGGGAGCGAATTATCCTTCCGTGGCACTTGAAAGGGTGTTTTCCTTTGGAGCTACGGCCCTATGGAATCTGCTGAGCACATTACCGTCCTTCTCTGTAAAACTGCTGATAGAGGGGATTTATGAGCCCGTGACACGGGTCATAGCTGTTATGCTTCCGCCCATGGCGATTTTCTTTCCTCTCTTTACTCTGTTGGAGGACTTCGGGTATTTGCCACGGTTGGCCTTTCTCTTAGACGAGGGCTTTCGACGATCCGGGGGCTGTGGAAAGCAGGCTCTAACAATGGCTATGGGATTTGGCTGTAATGGGGTTGGGGTGACCGGGTGCAGGATCATGGATTCTCCCAAGGATCGACTCATTGGGATAGTGACCAATTCCCTTGTGCCCTGCAACGGCAGGTTCCCCTCCCTGATCCTCCTCATGGCGGTGATCTTGGGCAGAACCGATCCGGGGCTCCGGGCGTTGGGACTGAGTGTCCTGATCGGACTATCTGTGCTTATGACCCTGGTGCTGTCTCGATTCCTCCACAGAAGGGTCGTGAAAGACCAGGGGAGCATATTTGTCATGGAATTGCCCCCTTACCGCAGACCGAAGGTGGGGCAGGTGATTTTGCGATCCTTTTTGGATCGGTGCTTGACCATATTGGGTAGAGCCGTTGCTGTGGCGGCTCCTATGGGTGTGGGGATCTGGCTCCTAAAACAGATCCCTCTTGGAGAGGGTAATGTCATTACCTTTTTAGGAACCCTTTTGGAGGGACCCGGCAGGGTTCTGGGCATAGGGGGAACCATGCTCCTTGCATTCCTGTTGGGGAGCCCTGCAAATGAATTGGTCATTCCCATCTGGATCATGGTGATGACCGGTGGCGGTTGGGGTTTCGGTGGGGCGGAAATTTCGACCCAAGCCCTGACAGACCTGGGCTTAACAGCAGGGCAGGGGCTGTGCACCATGGTATTTATGCTATTCCACTGGCCCTGTACAACGACCCTGTGGACAATTTATAAGGAGACAAAAAGGCTATCTTATACACTCCTTGCATGGGCTCTGCCTACAGGGGTGGGGGTAGTACTGTGTATTCTCGTCAATCTACTACTCCATCTGTAAGGGGGCTTTTCCGGGAAAATCCCACAAAGTGAAAAATCACGGTTGCTATCCCCTCGGATATGTGGTATGATAACAGAAAATCAGAACGAAAGTGAGGGGATGTCCTATGCAATACATCGTCTTGGACATGGAGTGGAATCAGCCTTGGCCCGGTTCCTATGCCGCACGGAAGGTTCTCCCTGTGGAGATCCACGGAGAGATCATTCAGATCGGTGCAGTGCGTATGTTAGAAGATGGCTCCATTGCAGATGAGTTCCAGGTATTGGTTCGTCCCAAATACTATAAAAAACTGAACAGCCGTGTTGCAAAGCTGACCGGGCTCAGAGACAGCGATCTGAGAGATCGGGGACTTCCCTTTAACGATGCCTTGGCAAGATTCCGTGACTGGATCGGTGGGGAATGCATTTTCCTCACCTGGGGCTTTGATGATATTACCATTTTAGAGGATAATATTCTGCTCCATGACGGGGAGCCCGATTGGATCACCCAATGGTATAATGCCCAGATGATTTTTAATGAACAGATGCAGTGCGGTACTGCCCAAAGAGCGCTGGCCTCTGCCCTGGGACTCATGAATATTGAGCCCTGCCGTCAAGCGCATGATGCTCTGGGGGATGCATACCACACAGCACTGGTTCTATCCAAGCTGGATATTAAGCGCGGGATCGAAGAATACAGCAAGTCCCTCAGAGCACACGAGGATGGCTTCCACGGAGCGCCTCCCGAGGGTTGTATCAGCAAATCCGTATTCCACGGCTTCGAGGATAAGGCGCAGGCCATGGAGGCTATGAACAGCTTAGAGAGCCACTGCCCCCAGTGCGGTCATGTTATGACCTTGGGTACTTGGGTGGCGCAAGAGGGCAGACGTTATATGACCATGGCTCAGTGTCCCGACCATGGCAGATACTTGATCCGTATCCGCCTGTCTAAGGAACGGGAAGGCACCCTCCGTATCAGCCGTCTGATCTACGAAGGAGCCAGCGATGCCGCCAAGAAATACGACGAGCTGTCCAAGGTAAAGAAAACCCGTTACCGTAGTCGCTGGAGCAAGGAATGACAGAGCGTTTAAACACCCTGCCGGAAAGGCTACTACCCTGGTATTGGGCCAATGGACGGAGTCTACCCTGGCGGAGAGATCGGGAGCCCTACCATGTATGGCTATCTGAGATCATGTTGCAACAGACCCGTGTAGAGGCGGTAAAGGGATATTATGAACGATTTTTACAAGAGCTTCCCACGGTGGAGGCTCTTGCGCAAGCCCCTGAGGATCAACTGCTGAAGCTGTGGGAGGGACTGGGATATTATTCCCGTGTGCGCAATCTGCAAAAAGCCGCAAGACAGATCATAACCCTTGGGGCTTTCCCACGGGACTATAAGGGGTTGTCGGAGCTTAGTGGAATCGGCCCCTACACCGCAGGAGCCATTGCCTCTATCTGTTTTGAAGAGCCGGCACCTGCTGTGGATGGGAATGTGATCCGAGTGCTGTCCCGTCTGCTTGCTCGAACCGTAGATCGGCAGGAGGCAACCCGACTGTTACAACCCATTTATCCCCGGGGACACTGCGGTGATTTTACCCAATCTCTTATGGAGCTGGGAGCGACGGTGTGTCTGCCCAACGGGGAGCCTAAGTGTCACACCTGCCCCCTACGGGAGCAGTGTTGTAGCAGGGAGCAGGGCACACAGCGCCAATTCCCACAAAAGGAACCGAAAAAACAGCGACGGATAGAGGAGCGAACTGTATTCCTATTCCGCTGTGGAGATAGATTGGCAGTTTGCAAGCGCCCCGAAAAGGGACTCTTAGCCGGGCTGTGGCAACTGCCGGATACCACGGGGCACCTGACTATGGCAGAGGCTCTGGATATGGCCACGCAGTGGGGACTCTCCCCTCAGGGGCCGGAGATGGAAGTGGAAAAGAACCACATTTTCACCCATGTGGAGTGGAAACTCCGTGGGATATCCATATCCTGCGGAGAGATGAGTGATGTCTTTCAGTGGTATACCATGGAAGAAATCAGAGAAAAGATCGGTCTGCCTACGGCATACCGACAGTTTTTGGATATTTGAACAAGGAGACATACATGGACACCATTAAGCTGGAATTTCCCGATGGGATCGTAGAATGTAATATTATGGGCAGTTTTCAGGCCGGAGGAAAGGACTATATCGCCTTGGTTCCTGCGGAGACGGGAGACGATGTGTTCCTCTACGGATACACGGAAAAGGACGATAAGATCGACCTGCGGAACCTGTCCGAAGAGGAATTTACCGTAGCGGCTCTGGAATTCCAAAGAATATTGGAAGAAAGTGAAAAATAGCTTGCACTTTTCAGGAAAAACAAGTATACTATAATTACCAAAATAACAGGAGGTATTTTCTTATGGAAGATAAGAGAGCATTATATGGAGAGGACGAGATCCTCACTCTGGAATTTGACGACGGCGCAGCTTTTGAGTGCGGTGTTATGGGCACCTTCGAGCTCAACGGCAAGGAGTACATCGCTCTGGAAGCTCTGGATGACACCGATGATGTCTATCTGTATGAGTATGTTCCCACCGATGACGACTTCGAACTCATCGACATCCCCGAAGAGGACTTCGATCTGGTAGCAGCAGAGTTCGACCGTCTCATGGACGAGCCCATATAATTTTATCCTATTTGGCATACAAACGGCCCCTGCGGAATTTCCGCAGGGGCATTTTTACTGCTCCGGAGGCCACGGATTTAAAATCATGGGCAAAAGCCCATGGGCGCAGAACTGCAACTCACAGTTTATCCCTCCGTTGGAGCGCAT
>JAZREB010000179.1:0-1930 GCA_045660585.1 Faecousia sp.
TATGACTACCGCATTGCCAACCAAAAGCTCCGTAATGTCTGTGACCGTCTTGCCGCTCTGCAAGGTCGTATGGAAGCAACGGGCATGCCCGATGCCATGATGAATCGGAAAGCCGAACTGTACAAACAACTCTTAGAAGCAAAGGAACAGCTTGCCTCTGTGGAACTTGCCAAAGAGGTTCTGGACATTGCAGATACCCGTGTCCGTTCCCGTTTCTCCCCCCGACTCACCGCAGAGGCCGGGCGAATCCTGGGACAACTGACCCGTGGCAAGTATCCCGCCGTACAGCTTTCCTCCGATATGCAACTGTCCGTTCGAGACGGTGTTCTCCAGCGCCCTGCCGCTGCCATGAGCTGTGGCACCGCAGATCAGATGTATCTGGCGCTCCGTCTGGCTATGTGTCGGATGCTCCTGTCCGAGGATTCTCCCCTTATTCTGGATGATGCACTGGTGAACTTTGACGATGACCGCTGTGATGCCGCCATCGAACTTCTCAGTGAAGAAGCCAGAAAACGTCAGGTGATCCTTTTTACCTGTCGCACACTGTAATAGGGAGGAGCAGAAGGATGTACTTTGATTCCCACGCCCACTTGGACGATCGGCGATTCGGCGAGGATCGGGATGAGATCCTGCAGGATCTGAAAAACCACGGTGTCACCCGTATTATGAATATCGGTTGCGATTTGCCCAGTTCGGAACGAAGTATTGCTCTGGCAGATTCCTATGATTTTGTCTATGCCGCCGTAGGCTCCCACCCGGATGATGCAGATCATGTGGATGGGAAACTACTGGATCTCTACAGACAAATGGCATCCCATCCCAAGGTTAAGGCCATTGGAGAGATCGGTCTGGACTACCACTACGAGGACGTACCCAGGGCACAGCAGATCATCGCTTTCGAAGAGCAGATCGAACTGGCAGAGGCACTGAAGCTCCCCGTCATCGTCCACATGCGGGAAGCCACCGAAGATGCCATGGCCATTGTCAAACGGCACCCGGATCTTCGGGGTGTATTCCACTGTTTTTCCGGTAGTAGCGACCTTGCACGGTGGCTGGTAGATCGGGGATGGTATCTGGGATTTACGGGAGTAGTCACTTTCAAAAATGCCCGTAGAGCCTTGGAGGCTATCGAAGCGATTCCCGTGGATCGGATCCTGATTGAAACCGATTGTCCCTATATGGCGCCGGAACCCCACCGTGGCAGACGGAACGACAGCCGTCTGGTGCCGTTGGTTGCAAAGAAAATTGCAGAACTCAAGAACATGACACCGGAAGAAATGGGCATCCAAACCACCAAAAATGCCAACGCCCTCTTCCGTATCCCGGAATAAATACCAAATGGGGCTGTAAAAAAAGTCCCACAAAAAAGCAGGCTGTTCCGCAAGTGGTATGATCCCCCTAAAGTAGACCATGGAAATAACCAAAGTCTATTTTAGGGGGATTTTCTATGGCCAAATCGAAACACAGTGCGAAATGGAGGATAGCAGTTGTAAAGAAATGCCTATGTGGAGAAGGTAGCTATGCAACTTTAGCAAAAGAACAGGACAGGGGGCGGTTCTCTGTGTTTCACAAAATAGTTCTGTTTTCTGCGGAAATGACGAGAAATTCTGTGTGCTGAGATAGCAAAAAGTATAGCTTTCACTCAGCACACAGAACCGTCCTGTGTTGTTCGCCAGAAAATGTTCCGATTTTGTATGATTTTTGTATAAAAACCGACATTTTCGGTGTCGATCATTAGCGGGCGAACACAGTTCGCCCCTACGATCATAATCGTCATTGTTACGTTCAATGAGACCCGATGCTTATTGTAAGTGCCTCGGGCGAAGACAACAGCTTCGCCCCTACAAGACCTTTTTGAACTTGTAAATCAGTTCGGTAAACGGGAATTTGAACGGCAAATCACAGTTTATCGCTCAGTTTGAAGTTTGCA
>JAZREB010000180.1:0-1392 GCA_045660585.1 Faecousia sp.
CTACTGTCCAACGGGACAGAATCCGGGTTTTGTCGGAGCCGTGGGCACGAATGGCTTCACCACCGGGATCTAAGGCGGCTTGCCTGTATGCTACCCAGATATACCCCGTATTTTCTCCAATGTTGGAGATAATATAGTCCAGCGTGTGTTCCTCGGACACAGCGTGGGAATCGGTACAACTGTACCGATACAGGAGACCGAAACGGTTGGAGGCTTCTTCCTCCGTTCCTACAAAGGAGAAGGCCTCTTCTGCCAGAGTCATAACAGGCTCTGCCTGTTTTTTGCTGTCTTGGAGGGAGAAAATCTCTTTGTAAGTTTCTTCACCGAAGGTCTTAATATTGTGGTTAAACTCCCGATCCAGACGAATGTAGCGCAGTGCGTACAGGGATACCGCGAAAATCAGCAGGAGTACCGCCCCTATGGAGGCATACTTGATCCAGGGGCTGATTTCGGAGAGTTTTTTTGTAGTCGGACGGGGCAGGTCTTTTCTCATAGCTTTTGTTTCAGCCTTTCTGCTAATGTGCCGTCGGGGGTAACAATGACGGTGCGATATTTATCATAGACTACCATGCCGGGTTTGGCGCCCTTGGGTTTTTTCAGGTAGCGGACGGGGGTCACATCTACGGGGACATTCTGTCCCTCCTTTGCCTGGGAGAACCAGGCGGCAAGCTGTGCGGCCTCGGTAATGGTCTCGTCGGGGGGAGTCGCTCCGGCACAGGCAATGACCACGTGGGTGCCGTGGAATTTCTGGATGTGGAGCCATAGATCGTCCTTACGGGACATCTTCAAACTGAGTTGATCGTTTTGGCAGTTGTTGCGCCCTACATAGATCCTGTAACCGTCGGAGGACAGGAATTCCATGGGCTTACTGGGCTTGATCTTCTGCTTTTTCCGATCACCGCGGATATAGCCTCCCTGCTCCAATTCCTCCCGAATTTCTGCAAGGTCAGCCTCGCACTCCACACGGGACAGCTCGTCTAAGACCGCCGCCAGGTATTCCGATTCGATTTCGGCTCGCTCCATTTGCTCTGTCAGGATCTTTTCGGCATTCTTGGCCTTGGTGTAGTCCTTGTAGAAACGGGCGGCGTTTTGCTGGGGGGAAAGCTCCGGCTTTAAGGGGATCTCGATCTGAACCATATCGTGGTAAAAATCCTCTGCGATCAGCTTGGTTTGACCACGGGCAATGGCATGGAGATTGGCAGTGACGATGTCCCCCATTTGGCGCAATTGTTCCCGATCTAAGGTGGATTCGTATTCTTTCTTTTGCAGTTCCAGTTTCCGCAGAGTGCGTTCCCGTAGGGTGGTGACGGTTTTCCGCAGAGTCTGGGACTTCTGGCGCATGCGGTCGGAGTGCTCTGTCTGGGTATAGAACCGATCCAACAGGGCAGAGAA
>JAZREB010000181.1:0-14218 GCA_045660585.1 Faecousia sp.
ATCGGGGGCGATCCAGGTATTGGAACGCTCATACACGATGTCATCCCTGCTCAGATTGGTGTTGGATACGATCATCTGCACCAGCACAGTTGCCAAGCCTTGTCCGATACAGGAGGCACCGGTGTAAATATGGACCTTGCAATCTTCTTCGATGATCAGCTTGCAACGGCCCCAGTCGGGGATACCTACACCAACGCCGGCATTCTTCATGGCGCAGGCGATACCCTTGACTTTAGCATTGTCGAAGTCTTCCTTCACAGCCAGCAGAGTTTCTACAAGGCCGGTGGAATCGTCCACGATCTGACCGTTAGGCAGGACACCGCCGGGACGGATGGCATTGCGGAAACGGATCTCCCAGGGGGTGATACCTACCAGATCTGCCGCCATATTCAGCAGGGTCTCAATGGCGAAGCAGGTCTGGGTAACACCGAATCCGCGGAAAGCACCTGCGGGGGGATTGTTGGTGTAGTATGCAAAACCCTCGATCTCGAAGTTTTCGTAAGCGTAGGGACCGGCGGCATGGGTGCAGGCACGTTCCAGAACGGGGCCACCCAAGGAAGCATATGCACCGGTGTCGGAAATGACCTTGGCCTTTACGCCCTGAATGATGCCGTTTTCGTCAACGCCCAGAGTGAAATCCATGTCGAAGGGGTGACGCTTGGGATGGATCAGCAGGGATTCGGCACGGGTCAGCTTGCACTTAACGGGTCTGCCGGTTTTATAAGCAATGAGAGCCGCCAGAGGCTGTACGGTCATATCCTCTTTACCGCCGAAGCCACCGCCTACCAGGGCATTTTGCACCTTGACCTTGTCGTAGGGTAGGTCCAGCATCATGGCAACCTCGTGCAAGGTGGTGTGGGAGCTCTGGTCGGTGGAATAGAGCATGACACCGTCTCCGTCGGGGATGGCGACAGCGCATTCCGGCTCTAAGAAGGCGTGCTCCGTCCAAGGGGTCTCGAAATGTTCTTGGAGTACGAATTTGGAATTCTTGATGGCCTCGTCGGCATTACCGCGGGAGACATGCTTATGGGCAAGGAGGTTGCCCTTTTTATGAACCAGGGGAGCGTAGGGGGCGGCAGCCTCGGTAGGATTGGTAACGGGGGCTAAGATCTCGTATTCTACCTTAATGAGCTTTTTGGCCTTTTCTACGATCTCCATAGTCTCACCGGCAACCAATGCAATGGCATCTCCCAAGAAGTGAGTAATGCCGTCAATGGGGATCATCACAGGCCAGTCGTGGACAAGGTGACCGATGAGATTCTTTCCGGGAATATCGGCGGCGGTCAGGACGCATACCACTCCGGGTAGGGCCTCGGCGGCTCGGGTGTCAATGGAGACCACGCGGGCACGGGGGTACTTGGAACGGAGGGCAGAGCCGTAGATCATGCCGTCAAAATAGATATCGTCGGGATATTTGCCGTAGCCCAGAACCTTTTCCTCTACGTCCAGACGGTGGACACGGGAGCCGATCTTCCAATCGGTAGTGGTGGGCATGGGAAGTTTGCCGTCGCGGAAGATCTTACCGGCTAAGCGGATGGCACCGATGATCTTTACATAGCCGGTGCAACGGCAGTAATTGTTGCGGATGGCAAAGCGGATCTGCTCATCGGTAGGATCGGGCACCCGATCCAGCAGGCTCTTGGCACACATGACCATGCCGGGGATACAGAAACCGCACTGAACAGCGCCTGCCTCACCGAAGGCGAAAACATAGACAGCCTTTTCCCAATCGCTGAGACCCTCTACGGTCAGTACGTGCTTGCCTTCCAGTCGATCGGTGTCAGGGATACAGGCACGGCAGGGGTCTCCCTCGATCAGTACTGTGCAAGCGCCGCAGGCACCTTCGCTACAGCCATCCTTGGCAGATAAAATATGAAGCTCGTCGCGGAGATATCGCAGGAGCTTTTGGTTCTTCTCCACGGTAACTTCCTTACCGTTTATGTAGAAGGTAGACATATGAAAATACCTCGTTTCTCCTCCGAACGGAAAAGCTCGGAGAGGATTCACCAAAAAATGCGTATAGTTATGGAATATAAATAATTATACTACAAAATGACTCTGTGTACAAGTGCGGAAACAAAAAATTTTTTGGGAATTTCAGAAAGAAAAGGCTCTGCCTTCCTGCTTGTACAGGGGAGCAGAGCCATGGATGGTATCAGCGATAGAGAAGGATGGAGAACCAGGTGACCACTTGGGGGCCGTAGAGATATTCAATGCCGTATTTATCTGCCAGTGCCGTTGTAACGATGCCGTGGCTTTCCAGACAGGGGAGCATCTGCTCCTTATGGCGGCAGGGAGCATTGGGATAGGTGCACTCTTTACACAGAGCGCAGGACTCTGTGGACAGGCCGTAGACCTCTAACCCTTGCTCCCGGAGCAGACGTATGACCTCATGGGTCATGGCCTCGTGAGCCGGACGGGTAGCAAGGCATTCTTCGATCTCGGAGATACTGCTGACTTCTGCCAGAGAGGTGATCAGCAGGCCGTGGGGATAAGTGAGGCAGCGGGCTTTGCATTCTTCCACCGTGCCTACGGCAGGGGGACAGGCCCAGGTTTTGCCGTAGCGGGGACATTCGTTCTCGCAGATCGTGCGGATCCGCTGGGCAAATTCCAGTTCCCGGGTCTCAAAGAACTCGTACTGGGCAATAGGCAGGTCCAGGAGCTGTTGCTCTAACAATGAACGATTCATCGACGCACCTCCTTGGAATACAGTAGATCATGGGAGACAGGGGCGTAAAACAGCCGTCGGATCTCTGTGGGATCCTTGGTTTGGCCTAAGATCCACATGAGTTTAGCCACAACGGCTTCGGTAGTCATGTCGTATGCCTCCAGCACTTGCAGGGTGTTTTTTAGGTGAAAACCCACGTCATACACAGACAGATTACTGCCTTCGTTCTGAACCTGGGTGGTCATGACGATGGCCTTTCCGGCCTCTACTCCCTTGCGGATCACGTCGAAGAATCCGCTTCCCTCGTAGGAGGGAAGACCGCCTACACCGTAGCTCTCGATAATGACACCGTCATTATGCTCCAACAGGTATGACAGCAGTCCGTGATCGGCTCCGGGGATCATCTTCATGAGTCCTACCTTGGGATTCAGGCTACGGTAGAACTTGGGAGCAGGGAGACACATGGCCTTGCTGTATTCCAACAGGAACCCATCCTGTACAACCGCAAGCAGGGGGTAGTTGATACTGGAAAAGGCAGAAAAACTGGTGGTGTGGGTCTTTCGGGCACGGGTGCCCAAGATAACTCGCCCGTTAAAGACGATCATAACTCCACACAGGGAGGAAACCGCACAGCGGAAAGCATCTGCCAGATTGGTCTTGGAATCGGTGTTCTCGAAAATCATGGGCTTTTGGGCACCGGTGATGACAATGGGCTTGGGAGAATACTGGATCAGATAGGATAGCGCCGCGGCGGTATAGGCCATGGTATCTGTACCATGGGCAATGACGAAGCCGTCATAATCGTCATAGTTTTCTTCGATAGCGGCGGCGATCTGTAACCAGTGGGAGGGTTCCATGTTGGTGGAATCAATAGAGAATAACTGCAGACAGCTAACCTCGCACAATTCTCCCAATATGGGGACGTTTTCTACCAATTGTTCTACAGTGAGTATAGGTACCAGACCACCCGCGCCGGCACCGGAGGCAATGGTTCCACCGGTTCCCAGCATTAAAATCTTCTTCATAGAAAGCAGATCCTTTCTCCTCTTTTGGGGTATAGTATATCATGAAAATTTCTCTTAGGCAATGGTGGATGTTGACAAAATCTGCAAAAAGGGGTACAATATATCCCATAAATTATCTCAAAAGAAGGAGCTGATATTATGCTCTCTGTTGTAATTCCTGCATATTGCGAGCAGGAGACCGTTCCCCAGGCCGCCCACGTCATGGGGCAGATCCTGCAAGAGGCCCACATTGAATACGAACTGATTTTTATAGACGACGGCTCCAAGGATGCCACTTGGGAAAAGATCTCCCAGGTAGCAAGGGAGGATTTCCACGTCAGAGGTGCCCGTTTCTCCCGTAATTTGGGCAAAGAAGCGGCAATTTTCGCCGGTCTCCAACAGGCAAGGGGAGACTGCGTGGCCTGTATCGACTGCGATCTTCAGCATCCCCCGGAAAAACTGGTAGAAATGTACCGCCTCTGGGAACAGGGCTACGAGGTAGTAGAGGGTGTCAAATCCGACCGAGGCAAGGAGAGCATTATCCACCGCGCCTTTACCAAGCTGTTTTATAATATCATCAGCCGTGCTACCAAGGTAGATATGACCAGAGCTTCGGACTTTAAGCTCCTGGATCGCAGAGCAGTAGATGTGATCCTGACCATGCGGGAAAAGAGAGCCTTCTTCCGCGCCCTGTCTTCCTGGGTAGGCTTCCGCACTACGGAAGTATCCTACGAGGTACAGGAGCGAGTGGCAGGTGAGTCTAAGTGGTCTACCTGGTCTCTTATGAAATATGCTGTTTCCAATATCACCAGCTTTACGGCAATGCCCCTGCATTTGGTGACGATCTTTGGCATGATCACCCTTGCGGTTTCCCTTGTTATGGGCGTGGTGTCCCTGGTTCAGAAATTTATGGGTGTTGCCTTAGAGGGCTTTACGACGGTTATTATTCTCTTGCTGTTTATCGGCAGTTTGATTATGATCAGCCTGGGTATTATCGGCTATTATGTAGGCAATATTTACGAGGAGATCAAGGATCGTCCTCGCTATATTATCGCAGATCACTGCGGTGATTGATACACGAACCGAGAGAGGAGCGCAGGCTCTTCTCTCGGTTCCTTTTACGTGGGCGGTTTTCTGTGAAAACTACGTTGTTTTCTGCAAAAAAATAAGGGGAAAAATAAAAAAATTTTTTGAAATGCTATTGCCAAAATCCACCGTCTGTGGTATACTCTGTATAATATAGTATCTATATCCTGTATAAGGGGTAGAAGGACCGATTTACAGTCTCGCAGAAAACGGATCAGCCATTGCCGGAGGTTATTTCGGATGAACACTGTAAAGAAAAACAGACCGAGATTAGGTCCTGTAATGCATATCTTATTGCTCCTTGTGGCAGTGACTCTCCTCTTGGGACAATTTTCCCCAAAGACGGAAAATACAGATGTTCGCCCTCTTCGGTTTTACGGGGAGTACTCTCGTGATGGGGAGATCTGGAATCCCTACGTGGGGCAAAAATTCTCTGCATTGGACGGAGATTTGTACCTGCGGGGCAATTTCGGCATGCAGTTCCCGGAGGACAGCACTATTAGCTTCTACGCCTTCCATATTGGACTGTCCGTAGAGCTTAACGGCATTCCCTTGACCCATGAGGAGGATGCTCTGTGTAGTGGTCGGTGGGTCGCTGTAGAGACTCCCTATGTAGATGGGGATGACCAATTTACGATCCATCTGTCTAATTCTCATATTCTGGGCAATGCCCATTCCTACAGCCACTTCATGGACAAGATCTATTACGGAGAGCTTGGCGCGGTCAGGCAGGTAGCAGAGGAACAGGATAACGTCCGAAAGACCGTTGGCATTACCGTTCTGATCCTGTCCGTTGTACTTATGGGTATGACATTGGTCTTTTGGGTCATGGAATTACGAGGGAATGTCCGTCTTTTGCCCATTTCTCTCATGGCATTGTGTTATGGTGGCTATTTGATCCTGACTGCTCCGGCAGTGTCCTTTGGAGCAGAACGGCTCGGCTTGCATTCCGCCACCTTGTTCCTGTGTATAATTGTGGCGCTTATGGAGCTCAGTATCCTGCTGCGGGGATATCTCACAGACCTGCGTAGTAAGATCGCCGACGTGATCCTGGTTCTGCAACTATCTTGGCTGGTGGTTCTCCTGGTGGGAAACATCATGGGAATCGTCACACCATGCAGACTTCTGGACCTGTGGATCCCACCTCAGATTTTGGCAATGGGGTCATTGCTGGGGCTGAGTGTCTGGGAATGGGGCTTTGTTACAAACAGACGACCCGGAGTGTTGGCCTTCTGTGGGCTCCTTCTTTTGGCGGCTTTATCCGAATCCCTGAACGAATGGCTCCTTCTTTGGCCGGAACGAATGATCCTGGATACAGTGGTGGCAATGTTCTTCTTTGCCTATGCGGTATATGGTATCGTGAACATTCCTCTCAGTATCCGCAAGGCGGCGCAAGCAGAGCGTCTGCAATCGGATCTGCAACAGAGCCGAATCGTCCTTGCTATGAGTCAGATCCGTGCCCACTTCATTTTCAATATTCTCAATGCCATTAGCGGCATGTGTAAATACGACCCCGAGATGGCGGATGCTACCTTGATCCGCTTTGCTCGTTACCTGCGGGGGAATATCAGTGTTATGCAGGAGGATCAGCCGGAGAGCTTTGCTGTGTCCTTGCAACACTTGCAGGATTATATCGCACTGGAGCAGGTTCGCTTCGGTGATCGGATCCGATTCCAAACAGATACCCCGGTGCAGGATTTTGATTTACCCCCTCTGCTCCTACAGCCTCTTGTGGAGAATGCCATTAAACATGGCCTAACCCCTAAGAAAGACGGTGGCACCATTACCCTCCGTACCGAAGAGTCCGGTGACAGGATCCTGATCACCATAGCAGATGACGGCGTAGGTTTCCATACCTCTGACCCCGGCAAGAAAGATTCCGTCGGCTTGAGCAATGTACGCTTCCGTCTGGAACAACTGGTAGGGGGACAGATGCACATAGAGAGTACGCCGGGAGAGGGTACCGTTGTGACCCTGTCCCTGCCCATAGACCGTGTCCGCCCGGGTAAGGGTCGGACAGAACTTCTCTAAAGATATTTCCCAACCATTCCCATGGAGAGGAGAGGGAACATGAGACTGATTTGCGTAGATGACGAACAACCGGCACTGGATAATTTCACACTGACCGTTCGGAATTTTTCGGAGATCGCATCCTTAGAGCTGTTCCGTGATCCCGATGCTGCTCTACAGTGGGTGAGAGAGAATCCTGTTGACGGAGCGTTCTTGGATATTGAGCTCCCCGGCAGACGGGGGCTGGATCTGGCACGGGAGATGTGCCGCATCAGACCGGAGATGCGAGTAGTATTTCTCACCGCTTACCATCAGTATGCTATGGAGGCGTGGGAGACCGATGCTCTGGGCTATGTTCTCAAGCCCTACTCCGCAGAGGATATCCGCAAGCAGTTAGACCGCATGGTTCGCTATCGTCCCATGCCCAAGCATAGGGTTGAGATCCGCACAATTCCTTCCTTATCCATTACGGTGGATGGAGACCCCCTGTACCTGAAACGAGAAAAGGCTCGCGAGCTCTTTGCTCTCCTCGTAGACCGGGGAGAGGGTGGCATTACTACGGGCGAGGGGATTTCCTGCCTGTGGCCGGAGCGCCCCAATGACCGTGATACCGGCGCACTGTTCCGTGTGACCTTTATGCGCCTGTCTGAGGCCCTGCGAGAGGCGGGGATCGGTCATATCCTTACCAGCGTGGGTAACCGTCGCGCCCTGCGTACAGATCAGGTAGAATGTGATCTCTACCGTCTTCTAAAGGGGGATCTCGAGGCGGAAAAGCTGTACTGTGGTCAATATCTCCAGGAATATTCCTGGGCAGAGGATCGTAATGCCCAGCTCCACAGAATGGTATTTGGACTATAGAATATTCCGCAACATACGGGAAGTATCGTAAAATGTCTCGCTTCCTGTAAAACGCTCTTATATCAGAAAGAAAATTTTTAAAAAAGTTTGAAAATCCTTGAAAACAAAGAATTCAGTTACGCTTCAGTTACGATAGAAATAGTATCATTACAGTATTGAATGATATGATACCCTTACTATATAGCTTTGCGTTTTTACTATAACCGTTCACTGTCCGTATCCGTTGTGTCCAAATGCAACGGAATGGTCGATAAGGAGTAGACTTATGAACCAAGAAACCATAGTCCGCACCCAACAACTGAAGAAAAAGCAGCGGATCAAGTCTCGGTTACAGAAGGTCGTCATGGTCCTGGCTTGTGTGGTCGTATTCTGTACCACATATGCCCTTATCCTACCTGCCATCACAACTCCCACAGAGACCTTCTGCGGTGTTGAGGAGCACGTTCACACCGTAGATTGCTACGAACAGGTATCTCAGAAGGAGCCGATCCTGATATGTGATCTCCAACGATTGGGAGTTCACGTCCATGAGCCGTCCTGTTGGGATTCCAACCACGCTCTCGTATGTGGTCAGGCAGATTATGTGGTTCACAGCCATGACAGCAGTTGCTATGACGTCTTAGGTGGGCTTGCCTGTTCATTGGCAGAAAAGGGAACCCACGCCCATGGTGATCAATGCTATGAGCTCGTAGCACCCGAGCAATCCCACACTCACGATGATAGCTGTTATACCCTTGGGGAGCAGGTGCTGACTTGCACCACCGCTGAGACCGAGGGGCACACCCATGGGGAACAGTGCTATGTCGTCGGTGAGACTCTCCTGTGCGCAGAGACTGCGCCGGAGCATGTCCATGAGGATAGCTGTTACGAGCGGATCCTGCAGTGCACGACAGAGGAGATTCCGGCACACACCCATGGAGATGAATGCTACACCGTCACCAAGGAACTGACTTGCGGTGTGGATACCGAACAATCCTTTGATACTCCCGGCACCATGGTGCTGATCTGTAAGGAGGTTGTGGCACAGACCCATATCCATGGGGATGATTGTTTCGAAAAGCCTCTGCAGGTTCTGACCTGTTCTATCCCGGAGGATGGCCACCATGTTCACGGTGAGCTGTGCTACGGTATCTGGGAACTCCGTTGTGAAAAAGAAGAGCACATCCACGAGAACGCCTGCTATGCAGATGCTACCTCCGATCTGGAATATCCCTCCGATTGGGAGAAAACCTTTGCAGAGGTAGAACTCCGTGGTCTGTGGCAACAAGACGTACTCTCTATTGCAAAGACGCAGCTTGGCTATGCCGAGAGTGATAAGAACTACATCGTAACAGAAAACGGTGTCCAGAAGGGCTACACCCGTTACGGTGAGTGGTATGGCGATCCCTATGGTGACTGGTGCGCCATGTTCGTTTCCTTCTGTATGCATTATGGCGGTGTTGAGGGTATCCCCCTGAATGCCGGGTGCACCCCTTGGATCCGCGAACTGCGGGACATGAACCTCTTCCGTGAACAGGGAACCTATCGTCCCGAAGCCGGTGATATCATCTTCTTCGATTGGGAAGGGGACGGGTTATCCGACCACGTTGGTCTGGTATCCGAGCTGAAGGATGCTACTCCCGACCACCCTGCTGAGCTCATTACTCTTGAGGGTAATGCCTCTAATCGTGTCCGCTATGTCAGCTATGATCCCAAGGATGTGCGGATCGTCGGCTACGGCCAACTGTCCAGAAATCGTCTCATGCGTACCTACTGCGGCATGGATGAGCACAGCCACGATACCGCTTGTTATGATGCAGATACTCTGATCTGCACTCTGGAAGAGCACACCCACGACGAGTCCTGTAACTCTTACAAGGTTGTTTATTACGACAATATTCTCCGCGCCTTTGCTTATATCGAGGGTGCAGATGAATTGCCCCTGGATCTTTCCATGAAGGTCACCTTGGTAGATCCCGAAACGGATCCAAAGGAATATGACTCTTTGGTTGTTGCACTGAATGAAGAAATGACTTCCATCCCGGACTTTATCGGGGATTCCGTTTTCTACAGTATCCGGCTGTTCTCTCAGGGCGAGGCCTATGAACTGCCTGAGGGTGCTACCGTTCGTGTGGAAATGTCTTTCCACCAGCCCGTATTCTCATTGGAGCAGATAGAAAATTCCAATGGTGCCTATACCTATTTAATTACTCCCGATCCCGAGGCTGCAGAGCCCGAGACGGAGGAAGTTGCCGAGGAAGCTACCGAGGAGAATACCGAGGAAGTTACCGAGGAAACAACCGAGGAAGCAACCGAGGAAGAAAAGGCTCCCACTAAGAGACAGCCTCTCCTGATTTCCGATGCCGAGACGGAAGATCCTTCCGAATCTACGGAAGAGACTACCTCTACAGAAGGAACCGTTCCCGTAGAGGAGCCGGAAGAACTCGTTCCTGTTTATCAGGCACAGCCTGCCGAGGAGGAACAGATCTTGGAGATCGATTCCGGTATTACCGGTGTCAACTTCCGTACCGGTGAGATCGGTACGGTTGCCCTGGCTCTGACTCGAGAGACTGTCACCGGCACCTTCTGGCAGCGTTTGTTCAGTACCGACGAGATCGAATCCGGCGGAACCTATATGATCATCTCTGCGGAAGGTAACTATGCCCTGCGTGGAAACAGAACAACCAATTATGCGGCTGTTACTATTGAACAAATCAAGGCAAACGAGAAATACTACACCATTTCCGGTGGAAATGACAACATGCTGCGTTGGACCATCACCACAAGGAATGGTGCCTACGTTGTTAGAAACCAGGGTGCAGCTATCAACCTGCGTTTGAGCAACAGTACATTCCTCTATAACTCTTCCACTGCGACAAACACCATTACCTATGTAGATAAGGAAATGGTCTTCCGTTTCCACAGCGGGAGCAATTATTTGCGTAACACAGGAACGGGTGCTTTCTCCCGTAGCAGTAGTGCGGATGAGGATACCGAGGATACCTGGGGTGTTACTTTCACCTATTCCAGAGACATGCTGATTTTCAAGCTGGTTGATACCACCTTGGAGATACCCGAAGATGTTCTGGCAGAAGACACCGGTGATGGTTCCGATGGAACAACGTCGGTAAAACCCAGCTATCCCGATCTCGTTGATCCCTCCGGCAGCAAGACCGGCGAAACTGCCCAAACGGGAGAAGTAGACGGCACGGTAGTCAGTGTCCAAGGTAAGTATTACTCCGATCCTGCTACTTCCGACATCGAACGGGAGTATCGAGGAGACGATGTTGCACTGCAGGAACAGAACGACGGCAGAGTGCTGTCAGATAAGTCTGTTATCTATATGGATGATGACTACGGCGCATTTAACAGCTATGATGTCAATACCTTCGGCGTGGCTCTGTCCACCATAGGACAGCAATACAGGATCGAAGAGGAAGACCAGCTGGACATCCCCATTGACATGGTATTTGTTCTGGACGTATCCGGCAGTATGACAGGTGACGGTGATGGTGAAAAAGCCGACCGTGCTACCACCATGGTTAATGCTGTAAACTCTGCAATTTATCAGATCATGGAAGAAAACGATGCAAACCGTGTGGGCGTAGTGATCTACTCCGGCGGTGCGTGGGAGATGCTTCCTCTGGGACGGTATAAGGCAGCGAACAACCAATACTTTGTCAACAACCTAAAAAAACCTACCCACCCGGCAACAGGGTTTAGCGGTAAGACGATTAACTTTGTTGAAGGTGCTGCTACCCTAATGAGCGAGGATGAGAAAAACAAATACAATGGCGTTGGTAGCAATGTATCTCAGGGCTGGGGTACATACACCCAAGCGGGTATTGCCTTGGGTCTGGAGCAATTCCAGGCTATACTGGATACCACCTATACCGGTGAATCCGATTCCGGTAGACCTTATACGGTGATTCGTCAGCCGGTTATGGTTCTTCTTTCTGACGGCGAGCCGACGTATTCCACGAACCATTATATGGATCCCATACACGGACCCCATTACGGTGACGGTGGCGGTGTCTCGCAGAATGCAAGAGGCATCCATGGCTACTATACCGTATTGACCGCCAACTATGCAAAACGGATGATCGGTATTCACTATGAAAAGCCGGCACTGTTCTATACCGTAGGTATGGGCATTACCTCTCCTGATGCTCAGAACCCCGACGGTCCTGCAGTAAGCACATCTAACACAGGTGATAACTACAAGCGTGCTGTTCTCAACCCCACCAAGGAGATTGTGGATGAACTAACAACCACCATGAGCAGTAGCATCAAAACCGTTACCACCGATCAGTTTAAGAGCTTGATGAACGGCTCCTATACCAGTCATTATGTCGAAACCAAGTCTACTTGGCCGGAAGAATGGACCGGTGTTCCCCATAAGAATGTCCCTGTTCTTCAAGGTAACCCCTACAGCAGTAACTATAGCTACGCTGACGGTGCTTACTTCGATGCCGAGTTCTCGGAGGACGGACTGAAGCAGGTATTCCAAGACATCATCAAACTCAGTAAACAGTCCGCAACCTACGGCTTTGTTCTCTTTGAGGGCTCTTCAATCGAGCTTCATGATAACATCGGCACAGGTATGGAAATCAAGGGTGATCCGATTCTCCGATATAACGGTGTAAATTACACCAATACCTCTATGATGGTTGACGGGGATGTAACGACTTATGTTTACAGCTACACCAATACAGATCCCTACATTCCCGAAAGATCCTGCGACCTGTCTCACATCATAGTTACAGTTACTCGTAATGGAGATAACAGCCAGTCTGTCCGTATGGTCGTCCCCGATGATGTTCTCCCCACCTATACACCCCAGACGGTGGTGAGAAAGGAAGGCTTGGAAGAGCACGTAGAAGTGCTTTACTACTACGAGGCCCTTCCTGTCCGACTGATCTATCAGGTTGGCTTGACCGAGGAGTCTCAAGACCGAGTTCTCGATCTGCAAAGGACCGGTGGTGAGCTGACCTTCTACACCAATAAGTGGGAGACGGAAGCGGAAGTAGCGGGTTCCATCCTGAATCCGTCCGAAAGAAATCCCTACTACAAGAACCATTATCAAGAGCACCATGATGTAAAAACAGACAACACAACCGGCACATTAAGCAATGTCGTTGACTGTTCCAGAGAGGCCCCCCAATATGAGAATATGACCGACAGTGTTGTTCACCGACTGGGCAATAACGGCAAGCTGGTATTCCAAGTTGAGGCTACGGAGATCCCCGTGGAAAAGAAGTGGGAAGGTGTCGTGGCAGACATCATGAACCCCGTAACATTCGAACTGTACCGTGTCACCGAGACTATGACCGAAGAGGGAACCACCCTCTTGACCGGTCAGCTTGTTGGAGAAAGAATTCTGGACGTAAACAACGACTGGAAAGAAGTATTCACAGGTGTCGGCGTTCCCAACAGTGAGAATACCTACTACGTCATCGTAGAACCCTACGTTAACGGATATCAGACCTTCTATGATGGCACCCTTGTGACGTTCGTCCTTGGGAATTCCCCTGTAACCGGCGTTAAGGTAGACTTGGATCTTGCTTTGACAGAGCCGGTAACAGTCATCAACATGCCTACCAAGGAGCTGGTTGAGACCGGCGGATCAGGCACACTCATGTATACTTTGGGAGGATGCTTCCTGATTGCAGCGGCCGGCATCGCCCTCATGTATATCCAATTCGGCAGAGGCAGGAAGGGGGGCAAGGCACATTCGTAAAGTATTGAGCCCAAACCCCAACCATCCAAACCCAAACCCCAAAATCTAAAAAAGGAAAGGAAAAAAGA
The DNA here is from genome assembly GCA_045660585.1 of Faecousia sp. Classification (GTDB taxonomy): domain Bacteria; phylum Bacillota; class Clostridia; order Oscillospirales; family Oscillospiraceae; genus JAZOXB01. The sequence goes on from JAZREB010000181.1 coordinate 13,414, forward strand.
CAATGAAAAACGCAAAGCGCATTGCCGGCATTCTGCTGGCACTGGCCATGATCACCATCATGGTTCTCCCCGCCTTCGCAGCCGACGTGCTGAATCTGAAGGGCAGCATCACCATCACCGACAACGAGACCGTTAAGGCATCCGAAAAGTATTTCGCAGCCTACAGAATCCTTGACCTCCAGGTTTCCGGCAACGCTGAGACCGGCGAGATCACCAGCTATCACTACACTGTTCCCCGCGACATTCCCGAACTGGTTGCATTCTATGAGGAATACTTCCAGCTGGACAGCACTGCAGCTGACTTCGACGTAATGGTCGTTGCAGGCATCAACAAGATCAATGACGAAGGCAAGCTCTACGAGTTCGGCAAGGCAGTCCTGGAAGAGGTTGCTCCCAAGCTCGAGAGAATCACCGGCGGTGCTATCGAAGGCGGCTATCGCATCGAGAACATGAAGCTGGGTTACTACCTCATTGACGACATCACCAACCCCGCCGAAGGCAGCTACAAGCCCGTTTCCGCACTGGCTCTCCAGACTGCAAAGCCCGACGTTGAGGTCGAAGTTAAGGCTGAGAAGCCCGGCATCGATAAGGAAATCGACGACGACAACGACCTGAACACCACCGAAGACCGTGTTGATGCCAACGAAGCTGCAATCGGCGACACCATCACCTACGTCATTGACTCCAAGGTTCCCCACATGTTCGGCTACGACAAGTATTTCTTCATCATGAAGGATACTATGACCAAGGGCCTGACCTATACTGAGGATTCCATGGTTATTACCATCGGCGGCAAGACTCTGGT
>JAZREB010000182.1:0-4992 GCA_045660585.1 Faecousia sp.
TGGAATTCCATCCCACCCCAACGTCCCCTGCTCCTGAAAGCCTTTCTGGGAAAGATCACCCGAAACCTGGCTCTGGACTATGTGCGCCGTGAGCAGGCAGAGAGCAGAGGTGGCGGCACCGTTCCCCTGGCACTGGATGAGCTTGCGGAAATTCTCCCTGCCTCAGACAGTGTAGAAGCCCGAGTCGATGCACGGGAATTGGGCAGGATCATAAGTGCCTTTGTCCGGGAGCTGAAAGAGCGTGACGGAAATCTCTTCCTCCGCCGATATTTCTACATGGATACCTTAGAGGATGCCGCCTCCCATGTAGGCATGAGTGCAAAGCACGCCGCCGTATCCCTGCACCGCACCAGGAAGCGGTTAGAAGAACATTTAAGAAAGGAGGGCTATTTATGAGACCGGAAGACCTGTTGCAGGCAATGTCTGAAATCGACGATGGATTGATCGTCCGTAGTTCCAAGAAAAAATCCCTCCCGTGGAAACCCATATTGGCAATGGCCGCCTGTCTCATACTGGTAGTTGGCCTTGCCATTCCCATTGTCTCTATAGTAACAAGACCCGAAACCATGGAGGTCGCCCTGTTTTACAGCACCGGCAACGATGGTGATGCAGGCTATGAGAAGGCCGCTCACGAAGCCCTGTCCGCCTATTACGGCGATTACAATATACAATATAATCATTACACCGAGGTCTCTGCGGAAGGTCGCGCCCGGCAAATCTCCGCCGCCGTAAATGACGGTTGTCGCCTGATCCTCTTAGACGGCAGACAGGAAGGACAAACCCTGCTGTCCGTGGCTCTTGAGCACCCCGAGACCACCTTCCTCGCACTGGGTGTTTCCAAAGAGGAGCTGAGCCAAGAAGAGCTCCCCCAAAATGTGATCTGTATCGGCTATAGACCGGAAATTGCCGGTTACCTTGCAGGTTACACCGCCGTGAAGGAAGGCTACACCGAACTGGGATATTATTACGATTCCGGGATCCAAGCCTACTTTGCATACGGCAGCGGATATTTGCAGGGGATAGAAGCCGCTGCTCAAGAACTGGGGATCACAGATCGTATCCGCATTCGCGTCAGCTCTACTGCAGACCCGTCCTTAGATTCCTTGGCGGATCTGTCTGAGATCAGCATGTGGTACATGTCCGGTACCCAGATGGTACTGGCCTGTGGCCCCACAAGTTGCCAAGCCGCCGAGGAAGCCGCCCGAAACGAAAAGGGCGATGTCATCCTTGTAGGCAGAAGACAGACAGCAGAAGAAACCAAGGAGGCTATCTCTCAAGGCATTGCCGATATCTTGGACCAAATTCTCCACAATGAACCGGAGCAGAGCACCATTGGAGAAATGCCCTACTACACCCTGAACAACCCGGATGGATCCTGGGGATTCCGAAATGTCAGCGAAGAAGAATTTGCCGCCGTGCGAGACAGCCTGATCAACGGCACCCGTCCCTGCATAGCAGACATGGTCAATGCCGAGGATTATTCCATCGCGGTTCTGTTCTCGTAAAACTGATGGTTCAAAGAAAAAGTCTACCGAACAAGTTGCAGCAGCAACCTGATCGGTAGACTTTTTTTGATAACGAAGTTGTTATACTGTTTTTCAATGAAAAGCAGACACTTTTCATTGAAACTTGGTATAAGAGCACCCCCATGCTGCTCCCCTGCCAAAGGGATCACGCAATGGTCTATAGTCTAAGCCCCTTCACAAAAGCGATGGATTCCGGTGTTCCGTGTAAGGATTCTTGGTAGTGATGCTTCTGCAGAAGATGAAAGAGCCTCCCTACATAATTCGGCTTGCACATTTCCTTGGCCTTTTCGTGGAATTGCCTCGCCTCTTCCGTCTTTCCCCGGTGGTTCAATACTACGATGTTGGCAACGGTATACTTAAACTCCCCATTGATAAAGGACTTGGAAAAATCGTTAGTCCCTTCATACATGGAGAGATATTCCTCTAATTCCGGGGAATAACGGAAAGAATCTATGTGGAGCTTCATCCACAGAAGATCCTTTGACAATTCCGCAACATATCCGCCATGGTCTGTTCCGAGAGCGTCTTTTGCCATAATGTAGGCATCAAAGGCCTTCTGATATTGATTGACCCCTTCGTAAATACGTCCCATAAGCAAATAGGATGTGTATGTGGAAAACCAGCCATCCTCAAACTTGTCTAAGCCATATTGAATCAATTTTACTGCCTGTTCTGCGTATTTACGAGGGAATTGAATGGCCGTTGTGTAACAATGTTGGCGTTTTAAGAAATTGCCTCGAACCCGTTTCAGCAGTTTTTCGTATTCAATAAAATCCTCATCCGTCATACCGCGACTGATGAGCTTCTTTTCAAAATCATCTATCTTCCCCATTCATTTCACCACCTTTGAACTAACCCATCAAGGGCTTACCGTTGCATCTCACCAATGGGAAGCATTGCCTTCAAACAGATTCTATAATGAAATCCATCGTACGGTTATTGTTGATTTTCTTTTACGGTGTTGATCGAGGCGATCAGCATACGACGGATGGAGCCACAGTTGTTTTGGAGAGGTTTGTATTGTTCGGCAGGGATATAATAGTTCCAGCCAATATTCGGTTTCGTGGCACTCTTTTAAGGCAATCTCAAATTTAGATATAAAATCTTTTGTGCCTTGTGCATACTGCGCTTCGTGAAGATTTGCACCGATGGATGTACCGGAACGCAAAAGTTGGTTGGTAAGTACGGATTCCTTGCAATTCGCTTTCTGCCACTATTATCGCCTCTGTCATATTATATATTTATTCTAAAGTAGTTTCAAGTTATATTCCGGCTGTGCCGGAGTTATATTTTCACTGCGTGAAAGTTATATTGCTGCTACGCAGCAGTTATATTATATCCGCCTCCAAAACCGGGCGAAGCCCAATATCACTTACGAAGCAAATATAACCGGTACAGCCAATATAACTCGCCGTGAGGCGAATATATCTGAAAATCCTGATTGCAAAGCAATCAGTTTTTTTCTGTGTAAGGACTACGAAAAAGATATTTTTGCCGTTTTTGCGTATGAATTCGAACTCTCACAGAAATTCAAATCATCCGCAAAGCGGATACCTTTACTTCTTCACTATTCACTATTACTTATTACCTAATCGACAAGTTTCGAAAGATAAGAGTGAAAAGTGAAGAGTTAATAGTGAAAAAGTAAAATCGACAAGTCTCTGTCGAAACTTGTCGATTTTTGGCAGGGGCACAAGGACTTGAACCCTGAGCCTACGGTTTTGGAGACCGCCGCTCTACCAATTGAGCTATACCCCTATATGAAAATGGTGGGCCTTCGGGGACTCGAACCCGGGACCGTCCGGTTATGAGCCGGATGCTCTAACCAACTGAGCTAAAGGCCCATATATGTGGAACAGTTGGCCCGTCAACGCATAGGATTATACCATAGCTTTTTCCAATTGTCAAGAGCCAAGTCATAAATTATCCGCATTTTTTATTTTCACCGGAGCCGATCGACAAACAGACCCAATCGGCTCCGGTATTTTTACGAAATATATCCCAACATCCCTTACATGCTACGCATGTAGGTCTGTATTGCGCCCTTGCTGTCACGGGTAACGGTTACCATAGTCCATCTGTCGGGAATATCCTCCAGACGATCATACTTCTGCAAATCATCGGGGTTAATGGACAGAACTTCTGTAGCAGAGGGCACCATATTGTACATCACGGAGAACCGTGCCTTTGCCATTCGGCACACGTCTGCGGCTCGACCGCCATAGGGAAGGTTGGCAAAACGTTTTGCAAAGGCATCGGAGGTAAGGATCTTCAAGAGCATATCATGGTTCATCAGCCGACTATCCGCCGGAAGAACATCCTTGTAATCTTCTGCAAAGTCAAAATACATCCGGATCATATTCTCCCGATCATACTGCTGTGCGTAGTATAGGTATGCCGGCTTGAGAATATTGAAAACCGTCAGGAACAGGGAAAAATATCCCAGCTTGCTCCGCAGTTCAGTGGGATATTCGTGACATTGCAAGAAGAGACGGGGGTGCGCCATAATAAAGTCGTGATTTTCAAGCAGACCGATATCCCCGGTCTGATCGGAATACACCGCTGACGGAGTCAGTCGATCCCGATATTCTTCCCCCAGAGCCGTTCCCGGGAGGAAGGCGCAAAGGTGTGCCTGGATCTGGACATTTTTGATAGCCATTAAATCCACCATAAGGGACAGTGTCTGAGAAATATCCTCCTCAGTCTCCTGTGGGAAGCCGTAAATGAAGGAAGTAACCACTCTAACGTCCTTGGATATGATATAGCGAATAAGAGGCAGGGCGTTTTCCAGTTTCAGGTGCTTATTGATCAGCTTCTGCATACGGGGGGAGCCTGTCTCAATGCCCAGATAGATCCAACGCATGCCGGCATCTGCCATGGTATCGATCAGTTCTTCGTTGATGCAGTCCAGACGAGCACTACAGTTCCAGAAGACCTTGTAATCCAGTTCCTTTAACATTCCGCAGATCTCAGAAACCTGCTCCTTGTTCATGGTAAACATATCATGCTCAAAGGCAAAATAATTGAGGCCATACAGGTCGTGGAAATGCTTCAGCTCCTCAATGATCCGTTGGGGACTCTTGAGGCGGAATTTTCTGCCCCAGAAGGTCTTTGTACTGCAGTAGGTACAGCCGAAGGGACAGCCTCTGCCTACATCGATGGAGAAGCAGGTTTTGGGATCTACCCGGATCTCTTCGGGGTAGAGATTATAGTCCGGGATGGGGAGGGTATCCAGATCCTTGACCAGTTCCGGTCTGGCATTGGCCTTGATCCCATCTTCTGTACGATATACCAGACCCGCTACAGTCAGATCCGGCTCCCCCCGAAGGAGAGAAGAGAAGAAGGGATACACCGTAGTCTCCCCCTCACCTTGACAGACAAAGTCTACCCAAGGCATCTCTTCCAGAGTCTCTACCGCAGTAATATCTGCCTGAGGGCCGGCAAAAACGATATAACAACCCAGTTC
>JAZREB010000183.1:0-23157 GCA_045660585.1 Faecousia sp.
CCCTCCGTTGAAAAGGGTCTGCGTAACTGCGTCGGCAAGGGCGTTCTGGCAGGCTACCCCGTAGTTTTCCTGAAGGCTACCCTGTTCTTCGGTTCCTACCACGCTGTTGACTCCTCCGATATGGCATTCCAGACTGCAGCCGGCATCGCTTATAAGGAAGGCCTGCCCCAGGCAGCTCCCACCCTGCTGGAGCCCATCGGCGAGCTGAAGGTTTACATCCCCGATGCAAACATGGGCGACATCATCGGCGACCTGAACAAGCGCCGTGGCCGTGTTATGGGCATGAACCCCGATCCCGACAACCGTGGCTGGCAGATCGTTGAAGCAGAAGTTCCCATTGGCGAAATGGTCACCTACGCTATCGACCTGCGTTCCATGACCCAGGGTCGTGGCCGTTACGCTCTGAGCTTTGTCCGTTACGAGGAAGTTCCTCAGATGAACCAGGCAAAGATCATCGAGGACGCAAAGAAGGCAGAGGAAGAATAATCCTCCCCTACTCCCCAATAAACACCGAGCACCCAAGGCATCTGCCTTGGGTGCTTTTTTTACGCTTAAATATATAAAAAGTGCACCCAAAACAGAACCCCCTGTCTTGGGTGCACCTATGATTGATGAATGGATCAGCCTAAGAGTCTGAGCAGGATCGTTGCAACCTGGGCGCGAGTAACGCCATTGCGGGGAAGCAAGAGCACCGTTCCGTCTTTCTCACAGCCTTTGATCAGACTGCATTGGGTAGTCCAGGCCATTGCAGTGACAGCATACTCGCTGACAGCATATTTGTCCGTAAAATCTCCCAATGTATATTTCGGCTCCTCCGACCAATTGCGAGAATAGAGACGGTAGACCATTACAGCGAACTGTTCTCGGGTAACCATTGCTGTAGGAGCAAACAATCCATCGCCAACACCATTGACGATATTGTTTTCTTGCGCCCAGGCAACGGCTTCTCCATACCAGGCTTTTTTATCCACATCCTTAAAATTACAGGATGAATTGGGTTCGGGGCAATCAGCCCATCTCCACAGAACCGTAACCGCCATGGCTCTGGTCATAACTCCGTTGGGATCAAATCGTGTATTGCTGACGCCTCGGAACCATCCGGCGTCTACAGCATAGTCGATTCCCGAATGAGCCCAATGGGATTTAGACGGAGCATCATAAAAACGGGAAGAGATGCAATCTCTCACATTTTCGGAAAATTTGTTTTGACATTTGGTACAGTAGTAATGCCGTACCCCACCCTTTGTGCAATTGTCCTCTTGGATGGTATAATAAAAATAGCTGTGGGCACAGCCCATGTTCGTGGCTTCTCCATACCAGTAGTTCATATCCACATTCCCCTGAATTCCGGGAACAGAACCTGTGTTGCTGTACTGCCACATTGTGTAGGGTCGGCTGTCATGGAGATCACTGCCGTACTGGGCTACCCAACGTTCCCACTGATTGTATTTAGAAGACGTCAAATACTTGTCCCACCAGTTTGCGTTGGCATAGACACCGGGGGTATAGCCGGCCTCTTGGATCATGTCGCAGAATATGGTAACCTGATTTAAGATCTGTGCAGGGGTGCAGCTTTTTACAATGCCGGAATCCTCCAAATCCAGATATACAGGCAAGGAGGGACTATAGCCCTTGAGAAGTCGCAGAACATGGCGAACTTCGCCGGCAATGGCTCTTTCCGATGTGGCATAAGAGTATATGTACACACCGAAGGGGATCCCCAATCGGGTGCAAGCCTCTACATTGCGGAACCACTGGGTATCGTCCTGATTTTCATAATCCTGTCCGTATCCCACACGGATAATGGCAAAATCAATATGATTTTTCGTTACGTCCCAATCAATGTATCCTTGGTGAGAGCTTACGTCAATGCCCTTCCTCTTCGTCTCGGAATTGGCGGCATTTGTCTGTAGCATAAGAGACAAGAGCAGAACTACCACAAGCAAACAGGATACCATCTTTTTTACCATAAACATCCCTTCCTTTCCTTCCCAATTGTGCAGAAATCCTCACCTTCCACACCAAGACTTAGTATAGTATATCCTTATTTAAATGTCAATCAAAACAAGATGTAGTCTGTGTAATTTGTTTACTTTACCCATCTGTATGACATGATTTTTATACAATTTTACCGCAGTCTATGGGGATCTGTGTCGGCTCTCCCTAATAAATAAACGCCCAAGTCGGCTCCGATTTCGGCGTGTTTTCTATAAGCTAAGCCATCTTAATAGGATGGTTGCCGTTTGTGCTCTGGTAGCAAATCCCTGTGGCATAAGGTAGGGTTTCCCCTCAACTCCCACTCCGCTGATGATCCCATGGCTAACTGCCCAGGTCACTGCATTGTAGGCATAGGAGCTGAGATTCCCTATATCGGGATAGGTCTGCAAATCCGCAGTGCCTGCCTGATGGGGCATCCCTGCATAGCGATACAGGATCGTTGCCAGTTGTTCCCGTGTAATGGGACTTTTGGGGGCAAATCGTCCCTCCCCCACACCGTTGACGATCCCCTGCTCACTTGCCCATGCAACCGCTTCTGAGTACCACAGACCCGGTTCCACATCCACAAACTCCGGGTTACCGGCCGGGGGACTACCTGCATTTCGCCACAGTACCGTAACCAGCATGGCTCTGTTCATGGTTCTCTCCGGGGCAAAGAGGGTGTCGCTCACCCCTTGGAACAAGCCCTGCTTTAGAGCAAAGTCTATGCCCTCATGGGCCCAATTGCCATACGCAGGCACATCCGTAAAACCGGCAGAAGGGCAACCGTCCTCGTGATGGACCAAAGGGGGAATCGTCTCCCTCCTAAGGAGTCCGCAACTGTAGCAGGTATAGGTTCTCTCCCCTTCTGCCTTTTCCGTAGGCTCCAGAGTCACTGTGCCCTTGTCCCAGGTATGTCCCGCGGGAGAAATTTTTGTCTCATAGGTATTTCCGCATTTAGAGCAGGTATAGAGCCGAATCCCTGCCTCTGTACAGGTAGGCTCCACCTTGGTACGGAAGGTATAGCTGTGGGAGCAAGGGGTATCCGGCATCTCTCCGTATCGATAGTTTAGATCCACATCCCCTGTGATCCCGGGAACAGTACCTTCGGAGGTGTACTGCCACATGGAATAGGGACGGTTAAAATTCAATTCCGTATGATACCGAGCCACCCACCGATCCCATTTGTCATATTGGGCAGAGGTGAGGTAGGTATTCCACCAATTGGTGTTGGCATAAATACCGGGGGTATAGCCGGCCTTCTCGATCATATTACAGAATACCTCTGTATTGGCAAGGATCTGTTCCTTGGTGCAATTTTGAGCAATTAGGTCGTCCTCTAAATCCAAATACACCGGCAGGGAGGGCTGATAGCCCTTTAAGAGTCGTAGTACATGTTGCGCCTCACTGCGAGCCTGCTCGGCGTTGGTGGCATAAGAGTATATGTACACACCGAAGGGGATCTTCAGCCGTGTACAGGCTTCTACATTGGCTCTCCACTGTCTGTCATCCTGACTTTCGATATCACTGCCATAGCCACAACGAATAATGGCAAAGTCAATGTGCTTAGCCACTGTATCCCAATCTATAACTCCCTGGTGATGGCTCACATCAATACCGTGAGCCGTAGGCGTAGAATTTGCGGCACGAACCTGCCCCAAAAAAGGCAGGGTCATAACCGCAATCAAAATAAATACGATCCATTTTTTCATTGTTGTATCCTTTCGACTTTACTGTGAGGAAAGGTTCTCGCAAAATATCCGACGGGTCTGTTCTGCATTTCGTTGGATCTCCTCTCGGAGCTCCCGCAGATCCGAGAACTTTTTCTCAGGTCGCAGAAAGGCATAGAGGGCAAGGGTCAATTCCTTACCGTACAGATCTCCGTCAAAGTCCAAGATCCATGGTTCTATGGTGACATGGCTCCCTCCCACTGTGGGGCGACTGCCGATATTCACCACAGCCATTCGACATTCTTCTCCAAAATAGGCCTTTGCCCCATAGACTCCGGCGCGGGGCAGGAGCCGTTTTTCTCCCGGGGCAATGTTGGCTGTGGGAATGCCAATGGTTCTTCCTATCTTTCTGCCACTTACAACGGTTCCACGGATCAGGTGGGGATGTCCCAACAGGGTTACCGCCTCTTCCATAGCGCCCTCTTGCAGGAGTTTGCGGATCCGCGTAGAAGATACTGTCTCTCCCCCTACACAGACTCGGGGGATGCAATCACAGCCGATCCCTCTCTGGGTGCAAAATTCCTTCAGTAGGAGGCAGTTGCCTGCGCCCCTTGCACCGAAACGGAAGTCATAGCCACAGACCAAGTGGATCGCCCCATACTCTTGTATGAGGGTCTGTTCCACAAAATCCTGCCAAGGCTGTTTCATCCGTTCCTCATCGAAGCAGAGGGTCAGGAGCTCATCCATGGCATAGATGGTTTTTACAAGATATTCCCGTTCCTCACGGGTATTCAAAAGGAGGACAGGTTCATTGCGAACCAACTCATCCGGATGAGTATCGAAGGTCAGAGCAGCCGCAGAAACTCCATATTCTTTTGCCAGAACGGAGGTTCTCTCCAACAATGCCCCATGTCCCACATGGACACCATCGAAAAATCCCAGGGCGATGACTCTTCTCTTCAATTCCTCACCTCGTTTCAAAAAAAGCTCTTAATCGTGGTTAATTTCCCATCCCGTGTCTCACACAGAGCCAGGAATTCTCCCCCCTGCCCATAGACCCGATAGGTTCCCATACCGCTGTAGGTAAAAGAAGCACCGTTTCTGACACATTTCTCCTGTGCCGGAGTCAGGGGAAGTACAGGATATTGGGCAAATAAACTCTCCACAGGGATCAAAAGACTCTCAGGCTCGGCGCAACTCACGATCTGTTCCAGAGGATAGGCATGTTCTATGCCGTAGTCCCCTGCCTTGACCCGTCGCAGAGCTGTCATCATAGCACCACACCCAAGAGCCTGTCCAATATCGTGGCAGAGGGTGCGGATATAGGTTCCCTTGGAGCAGTGAACCAGAATCTCCCACTCTGTGGGAGATAGTTCCTTGCCCTCTAAGGAGAAAATCGTAATTTGACGGGGCTTACGCTCTACCTCTTTCCCGGCTCTTGCCAGTTCATAGAGCTTCTTGCCACCGATTTTAATGGCAGAATACATAGGAGGGATCTGGGAAATTTCCCCCACAAAGGTTCTGAGAACCCTTTCTACCTCCTCGGCAGTACAGGTAACGGGCTTTTCTTCTAAAATATTGCCCATGGAATCTTGGGTATCTGTGCTACAGCCTAAACGGAGACGGGCACAATAGGTCTTTTCCGCATGCTCGAAGAACTCTACCCCACGGGTAGCCCGTCCGACAAATACAGGCAGAACGCCCGTAGCCATGGGATCCAAGGTGCCACCGTGACCGATCCGCTTTTCGTGGAACACACCACGGAGCTTGGACACCACGTCCTGAGATGTCCAGCCTTCCGGCTTATGGACGATCAAAATACCGTTTGCCATCAGATCAGCTCCATTTCTCTAAGGACACGGAGGATTGCCTTCTTGCCATCTTCAACATCCCCGGGAACCGTAGCACCTGCGGCGGCCTTATGTCCGCCACCGCCTAAAGAAACGCAGATCTCCGATGCATCATAGTCGGGAGAGGTACGGACAGAGAGTTTGCCCCCTTCTGTTTCCTTGCGGATCATAACAGCGATCTCTACTCCCTCGATTTCCCGTCCGAAGCCGGAAATATCATCAATATCATCAGGGGTCAGCCCCAGTTCTTCCCGAATGGATTGAGGGATCATGCTGATTGCGATTTTTCCCTCTCCGTAGAATTCTGTAGTATTGGCAAGATAGGCTTCCAGCTTCAATCTGGCAGGTCTCTTGGTCATAAAGAAATTACGGTTAATGGTGAAGGTATCCGCCCCCCACTGCTTACAGGTAGCGGCGGTCATGAGGGTATGTGCGGTGGTATTGCTGAAACGGAAACAACCGGTGTCTGTGGAAATAGCCACATAAATTGCCTCTGCAATTGCCTTATCCGGGGAGACTTCCATCTGTGTCAGCAGATCCATAATGATCTCTCCGCAGGCGGCAGAGTCAGCGTCTACATAGCCTATCCGGGCAAATGCGCCGTTCCTACCGTGGTGATCAATGAGCAGATCTACCTTTTCCAGTTCCTTAGGAAGCTCTATGGGGAATAGCCCCTCGCTTGCAATGTCCACAGACAGAACCGTCTGATCCTCTCTGAGGGTGTCGGTGGTCAGATCCTGTAAAAAGGGTCTGAGTTTGGGGGTGAACTGGGGGTTGTCCCAAACCCATGCTTCTTTCCCCAGAGAGCGAAGACCACGGCACAGGGCGGCGGCACAGCCGGTGGTGTCTCCATCGGGACGGCGGTGGGTCAGGATCACATATCGGTCGCCTTGTTTTAAGTAGGTTGCAACCTCATTCAGCGTCAGTGCCTTCATCTTCCTCATCCTCCCGAATGTCCAACTTGGAAAGAATGTCTAAGATCCGTGCGCCATGGGTAATAGAATCGTCTGCCTGCCACTGGAGCTCCGGAGTATAGCGGAGCTGGAGGGCACTGCTCAGAGCGCGACGGAGGTAGCCGGAAGAGGACTTCAGTCCTGCCAGAGCTTCCTTGGTGCACTCTTTATCAAATACAGAAACATAAACCTTTGCCCAGCGGAGATCGGGAGTGGTCTCTACACGGGTAATGGAAAGCATAGTCTTGTGGACACGGGGATCCTTCAGCTCACGGAGCAGATCGGACAGCTCCCGCTGGATCTCCTCGTTAATACGTCCGATACGATTGGATGCCATAAATATCCTCCTTCTTTGAAAATGCGGGAGAGGACAGATCCCCTCCCGCATTCCGTAGTATATCATTTATCAGTTTTTAGAGCAAGGCGTAAATTCTGCCTGCTATGGAAGAAATTATCGGGGAATCTCCTCCATGACGAAGCACTCGAAGATGTCGCCTTCCTTGATGTCGTTGAACTTCTCGATGGACATACCGCATTCGTAGTTGGAAGCAACCTCCTTCACAGAGTCCTTGAATCTCTGGAGGGAGCCCAGCTTGCCTTCGTAAATGACGATATTGTCGCGCAGTACACGAACCTGTGCATCACGGGTGATCTTGCCGTCCTTGACATAGCAACCGGCAATGGTGCCGATGGAAGAGACCTTGTAAGTCTGGCGAACCTCGGCATGGCCGATGATAGCTTCCCGGAACTTGGGAGCCAGCATACCCTTCATAGCAGCCTCGATCTCCTCGATTGCATCGTAGATAACACGGTACATACGCATGTCTACATTTGCTCTCTGGGCGGAAACTGCGGCGGCAGGATCGGGACGGACATTGAAACCGATGATAATGGCGTTAGAAGTAGAAGCCAGCAGAATATCGCTCTCGTTAATAGCGCCGACAGCGGCGTGGATCACACGGACACGAACTTCTTCATTGGCCAGCTTTTCAAGGCTTGCCTTAACAGCTTCTGCAGAGCCCTGTACGTCAGCCTTGACGATCAGGTTCAGTTCCTTCATTTCGCCCTCCTGCATCTTAGCAAAGAGGTTATCCAGAGTAACCTTGCTCTGGAGCATAGCGGCGGCATCCTTTTCAGCCTGCTTACGCTGTTCTACCAGTTGGCGAGCCATACGCTCGTCGGCAACGGCATTGAACTCATCGCCGGGTGCGGGAGTCTCAGCAAGACCGGTGATCTCAACAGGGATGGAGGGGCCTGCCTCGGTAATGGCTCTGCCCTTATCGTCGGTCATAACACGGACGTGACCAACAGCAGTACCTGCGATGATCAGATCGCCCTTGCGGAGGGTACCGTTCTGAACCAAGAGGGTTGCAATGGGGCCACGGGTCTTATCCAGACGGGACTCAATAACAGTGCCCTTCGCGGCACGGTTGGGGTTGGCCTTCAGTTCCTGCATCTCGGCGGTGAGGATGACCATTTCCAGCAGGTTGTCGATGCCCATACCGGTCTTTGCGGAAATGGGGCAGATGATGGTGTCGCCGCCCCACTCTTCTGCAACCAGTTCATACTCGGTGAGCTGCTGCATGATTCGGTCGGGAGTCGCACCGTGCTTATCCATCTTGTTGACCGCAACAATAATGGGAATGTTGGCGGCCTTTGCATGGTTGATTGCTTCTACAGTCTGGGGCATAATGCCGTCGTCGGCGACAACCACCAGAATGGCAACGTCGGTACACATAGCACCACGGGCGCGCATAGAGGTAAATGCGGCGTGACCGGGAGTATCCAGGAAGGTAATGGGGTTGCCATTGATCTGGACAGTGTATGCACCGATGTGCTGGGTAATACCGCCGGCCTCGCCGGAGGCAACGTTGGTCTTACGGACAGCGTCCAGAAGACTGGTCTTGCCATGGTCAACGTGACCCATAACAACAACGACGGGGCTTCTGGTGACCAGTTCGTCCTCGGTATCGACGTGGTCGTCAATGAGGCGTTCCTCGATGGTAACAACGATCTCACGCTCTACCTTGCAACCCAGCTCGGTGGCTACGAACTCAGCGGTATCGAAATCGATATTCTGGTTGACCGTTCCCATAACGCCGTTCTTAAACAGAACCTTAATGAGCTCTGCGGCAGTCTTCTTCATACGGGAAGCCAGCTCACCAACGGTGATCTCATCGGGGATCTTAACGGTGAGGGGGGTCTTCTTGATGATCTCAAGCTGGAGGCGACGGAGCTTTTCTTGTTCCTCGTTACGGCGCTTGTTGCCGGGGCCTGCCTTCTTGTCCTGTTGCTTTTTCTTGTTCTTGTTGCCGATCTTCTGCTTGCCACCGGCATAGTTCTGCATACGATCGGATACCATATCGTCTACGCGATCATCGAAACGATCTGCATTGACGGTAACAGCCTTGGTGTCAACGACACGGCGTTCACGCTTGCGCTGTTCTTCCTTGGGCTTTTCGGGAGTTTCTGCGGGCTTTGCTTCCTTGACGGGAGCCTCGGGAGCCTTGGCTTCCTTGGCGAGCTTGCCGTCCCGGGGTGCCTTTTCGCCCTGCTTGGGTGCGGGCTTTTCGGGAGCCTTCTGTGCGGGCTTTTCAGCAGGCTTTTCCTCTGCCTTGGTAGCAGATGCGGTTGCCTCCAGAGCCTCGTGGAGAGATGCTACCTGATTAGCCTGGGTAAGATAGTCAAAAACGACATTTAACTGTTCATCTGTAAGGACCTGAGTGTTACTTCTGGGCTTAGTGAGGTACTTTCCAAGGATCTTAGAGATCTCACCGGCTTCCATTCCAAAACCTTCTGCAACTTCCTTCAACTTCAATTTAATTAAACTCATACAGCCACCTCCGTATTACTTTTTCCCATGACGGACATTGTAACGATGTGCCTTTTCCTCGGCGCGACGTTGTTCCACACGCTTGACTCGCACATCCAAGTCCTCTAACAGCTTCTGATATTTTTCCGGCTGACCCAGGGTCTTAACAAAGGCCTGTGCCAGTCTTACATCCGTAATTGCCGCAATGGCACAACTGGTGGTTCCCAGAGCATCTCCCAATTCATCCTTGGTAAACTCTACGGTAAGAACCGGCTGTGCAGTCCCCGCTACAAAGCTCTTGGCTCTGCGGAGGGTGTGAGAGCCTGCATCGGAGGCCAGGATCACAAGTCGTGCTCGACCTGCTCTGCACTGTGCTCCGACAGTCTCTTCTCCGTAAACGATATTGCCGCCCTTGCGGGAGATGGACAGCAACCCTAAGCTCCTATTTCGCTCCATTTGTATGCTCCTCCATCTGTAAATATAAGCTGTCGTATATTTCCTGCGGGATCTCACAATCAAAGGCACGGGAAACAGCCTTTGCCTTGATAGCCCGCTTTAAACAGTCTGCATTGGGGCATAAATATGCACCGCGGCCGGATGCCTTTCCTTTGC
Organism: Faecousia sp.; assembly: GCA_045660585.1. Classification (GTDB taxonomy): domain Bacteria; phylum Bacillota; class Clostridia; order Oscillospirales; family Oscillospiraceae; genus JAZOXB01. The sequence continues at coordinate 9,875 of JAZREB010000183.1, forward strand.
TATCCAGGGAAACCACACCCTCCGGGCTGCGAACGATGCGGATCAGTTCCTTTTTCGGATGCATCTCCCGACAGCCCAAGCACTGGCGCATGGGTATTTTCTTCTGCATTGTGCATCGCTCCTTTCTCCCAATGAAAACCGAAAATTATTCTTCTACCTGTTCTGCCTCGATCTGCAGAGCTTCTTCGGCCTGTTCGGGCTCTTCTACTGCGTTTGCCTGGGATTCGGGCTTAATGTCGATCTTGCACTTAGTCAGGTTAGCGGCCAGACGGGCGTTCTGTCCTGCCTTGCCGATGGCGAGGGAAAGCTGATCATCGGGAACGATGACACGGCAATCTCTGGTGCCGGGAGTCTGGGTCACGGAGATAACATCTGCGGGAGCCAGTGCGGATGCAACGAAGGTGCAAATATCCTCGGACCATGCAACGATGTCCATTTTCTCCCCACGCAGTGCGTTAACAACCGCACCGACACGGGAGCTACGGCTACCGACACAGGCGCCAACGGGATCGATGTTCTCTTCGGTTGCGAAAACAGCCAGCTTGGTACGGTCACCGGCTTCACGAGCAATGGCGCGGATCTCAACCAGACCGTCCTTGATCTCGGGAACTTCTACCTCGAAGAGGTACTGAACCAGGTTGGGGAGCTTTCTGGAAACGCTGACGTGAGAACGGCGAGCCTTGGTGCGGATCTCCTTGATGCAGACCAGAACCTGCTGGCCGATCTCCAGTACGTCGAAATCACCGGGCATCTGGTCATTCTTAGCAAGCCAGACATTGGTGCCCTCGCTACCCTCGCCGCCAATGCGGAGGGTCATGTCGCCGGTCTCGGGGTTCTTATGGGTCAGAACTGCCCAGATAGCCTCATTTTCCTTGGTTGCGTACTTACGGAAGAGCTTTTCGTCCTCGGCGGCGTGGATCTCCTGAATGATGATCTGACGTGCATTCTGGGCGGCAACTCTGCCGAAATTCTGGGTGTCAACCATCTCGACCTTAACATAGTCTTCCAGTCCGACTCTCTTGTCGATCTGGCGAGCCTTTTCTAAGCTGATCTCTACAGTGGGGGTCTTGACGGTCTCAACGACCTTCTTGCGGAGGTAGAAACGAGCAGGGGTTCTCTCGATGTCTACGCAAATCTCAGCCTGATCTACGTTGTATTCCTTCTTGTATGCCAGGGACAGGGCTCTCTCCAGGCTCTTAATGATATCCTCCATGGGAATATCCCGTTCCTTCACGAAGGCTTGCAGGGCGCCCAGGAAATCTTCTTTCTTTTCGTGCTTTTTCATTGTGTTGTCTCCTCAATTCAATAATCAAATAATGAAAACCGGGATGAAATATAATTGCAATGGATTTAGAATTCTACACGGAGGCGGACAAGGGCTACCTCCGTCTTTTCGAAGCGGTAGTGCTGTCCACCACAGGTGATCATCACAGCGCCCTGATCGTAGCCCTCTAAAACACCGGGGAATTCCTTGGTGCCGTCCTTGGGCTTATAGAGCTTTACCAAAACGGCAGAGCCGATATAACGCTCAAAGTCGCCGGGGCGCTTCAGGACACGTTCCAAGCCCGCGGAGCAGACCTCGAAACGATAACTCTCGGGAATGGGGTCCTTCTCGTCCAAGACGGGATCCACTGCCCGGGAAACAGCCTCGCAGTCATTGATGTCCACGCCGCCCTCCTTGTCGATATACAGACGGAGGAACCACTCGCCACCCTCACGGACGTATTCTACATCCCAGAGGGAACAGCCGCAAGCCTCTACCAGAGGCTGGGAGAACTGCCATACCTGTTCACTGATCTTCATAACAGCATCCTTTCTTCTTTGTGGGTATCAAACCAATAGAAAAGAGAGGAGCGAGCTCCTCTCTTTAGTAATTGATACTATTGATTGTCCTAATTATATCACCGATTCATAGGAAATGCAAGTGTTTTTTAATATAATTTCAATATTTTCAAAGATTTTACCCAGAAAAAATACAGCGGAAGTCGCAGTTTTGCAATATATCGAAACATCCGCGTAATATCTCCCCCTCCCATGAGCAAAGTCTCCCGGCTACCGAAGAATTTGCAGTAACTTTCTTTAGAATTTTTCTATTTTCCTCTGTCTTTTTTCCTTTTATTATGATATAATAGTAGATGATCGATTTTAATGACACATTCACATTCAAAGGGAGGTTCTTATGAAACCCGAATTGATGAAATCCTTACAGAAAAAGATCCCTATTCTTCTTGCTGTCTACATGATTCTCGGCCCACTGTGCCGTTGGTACCAGCTACGGAGAGAACTGTATATGGACGGTGGCCTTGCAGAAGGTGCTTTTATGCATACGGTGCTCCTGATCCTGACGATTACATTCGTAGTAGGTATCGCATTTGTCCTCTATGGGCCTAAGAGCGATTCTTCCCACGCAGACACCTTCTCCAAGGGTTTGCTCCCCACTGTGGCACAAATCGTCGCCGGTGCTCTCTTAGCCCTCGGGAGTTTCTTCCGTCTGGGCAATTCCGTAGAATCTGCCGGCACCTATACCGCTGTATCCGTTGCCCTTACAAAATATCTGCCCTACTTAGGGATCCTCGCAGGGGGTCTGGTCATAGCGTTCCCCCTGTTCACGGGGAAAGGAAAGACTCCCTCTGCAGTTTTATACATGCTGGTTAGCCTGTATCTTGTTGTGCAACTGATCGTCCATTTCCAGAATTGGAACATGGATCCCTCCATTCACGACTATATCTATAAGCTCCTGACCGCTATATGCGCTATGCTGGCCTGCTTCCAGATCGGCGGTTTCTCCTTCGACAAAGGAAAGCGCCGTCTCACCGCATTCTGGTGTCTGTGCACCGTATTCTTTGCCGCGATCTCCACGCCGGATTATTTGGTTCGTATCGGAGCATTCACTTTCTTCTATGACGGTAGCCCCTACTTTATAAACACCCCCGAGCTACTGATCAACACTGCACTCCTGCTCCTGACCCTGACCCATGGCCTGCAACTTCTCTTCGCCCCCACCCCTGCAGAAAGTGTGCAGGAGGAAGCTCCTTCCACAGAAGAACCCCAATAATGATCAAAGGACAGAAGACTCTCCCCCGAGCCTTCTGTCCTTTTTCTTCCATCCCACAGTTTATCGCTCTGTTATACTGATTTTCTTTAGAAAGTAGACATTTTTAATGGCTACTTTCTATAGCCCGAAGGGGCGTAGAAACTCGTACAAGACGGCTTATGTGCCCGGTAGGGCACATAAGGTCCAATTAAAAGTATCTACTTTTAATTGGATAGTAGTATTAGAGCGAATACTGCCGTTCTATACAGCTTTTATTTGAATCATAGTATTCGTAGCCTTGGGCGCGGATGGTATCAAGGATCCGCCGGACGCAGTCCAGGCACTGCTCCTGCTCCGGTGCCTCTACCATAACACGGATCAGGGGCTCTGTGCCGGATTCCCGTAGGAGGATCCGCCCACTGTCTCCCAGATCACGTTCTGCTTCTTCCACTGCCTTTTGTACCACCGGGTCTTTTATAACACCTTCTTTGGAGCCCACACGGATGTTCTGCAGTACTTGGGGATATAGGATCATTCCCTTGCACAATTGACTAAGGGTTCGTTTTTTAGCAAGGAGCACCTCCATGATCTTCAGTGCTGTCAGGATCCCGTCTCCCGTGGTGGCATATTTTTGGATGATGATATGGCCGGACTGTTCTCCCCCCAACATACAGCCATTTTGTACCATGTACTCATACACGTATTTGTCTCCCACTTGGGTCTTTGCATATTGGATCCCCTTGGTTTCCAGAGCCTTGTACAGCCCCAAATTGGACATTACCGTAGTGACAACGGCATTCTCCTCTAACTGTCCAAGGGCTTTCATATAATCGGAGAGAATGTAGAGCATATGATCTCCGCTGACTACATTCCCCAGCTCATCTACGCAGAGACAACGATCCGCATCTCCATCGAAGGCAAAGCCCACATCCAACCCTTCTTCTACCACCAGCTTTTGTAGCTGTTCCATGTGTGTGGAACCTGCTTCTCGATTGATATTGGTTCCATCCGGGTCTGCATGGATCACATAGGTTTGGGCACCCAGTGCATCAAATACCCCTTTGGCAATATTCCATGCCGCACCGTTGGCACAATCTAAGCCCACCTTCATCCCTCGGAAAGAATAGGGAGCCAAGCTGATAAGATACCCTATATACCGGTTTCTCCCGGCAACGTAGTCCACCGTTCTTCCGATGTTCTCCCCGGTTGCATAGGGGAGCTCCTGTGTTTTCACACCGCACCCCAACAGATCTCCGTCTAAATACTGTTCGATATAAGATAGAGTCTCTTCCTCCATTTTCTCACCATGTCGGTTCAGGAGCTTGATCCCATTGTCATAATAGGGATTGTGGCTGGCGGATATCATAACACCGCAATCAAAATGCTCTGTTTTGGTTACGTAGGCTACCGACGGGGTGGTGGTTACATGCAACAAATAGGCATCTGCACCGGAAGCTGTGATCCCTGCGGCAAGGGCATATTCAAACATATAAGAGGATCGTCTGGGATCCTTGCCGATGAGGATCCTTGCGGTGGTGTTCTCCGGGGATGCACCCCTGCTAAAATACCAACCCAAAAACCGACCGACCTTATAAGCATGCTCCGCCGTCAAGGTCACATTAGCCTCTCCGCGGAAGCCATCTGTTCCGAAATATTTACCCATATACCTTATCCTCCTTCCGCTCCGGCAGGCATATTGCCCCATAGCCAATGATTCGGTAGCCCTCTTTGGGCACAATGGTGCCGTCGTTTTTGCAAATACAGTTGGCAGGGATCACTCCTCTGAGACAGGTGGTGGGATAGACCGTACTGTTACGTCCCAAAACCGTACCGGGGTTTAATACAGCATTGCACCCCACTTCAGCATAATCTCCGATCATAGCACCTAATTTTCGCAAGCCGGTTTCGATCCGCCCCTCTCCTCGGAGGGTCACGGGGGATCTGTCAGCCTTTACATTGGAGGTCACCGCACCTGCTCCCAAATGGGCTCTGTAGCCCAAAATACTGTCTCCCACATAGTTATAATGGGGAACCTGAACACGATCAAAGAGGATCACATTTTTCAGCTCCGTGGAATTTCCCACGACACAGTGCTCCCCAATCAGTGCACTGCCCCGAATATAGGCACAGTGACGGATCTCTGTATAGGGACCAATGATCGCAGGGCCGTTTATGGAAGCCGTAGGGGCGATCTGTGCCGTATGGTGGACCCAAATATCTGCGCCAAGCTCCATATACTCCTCACGGGGCAAATTCCGCCCCAGGGAAAGGATCGCATCTTTAAGACCCTTCAATCCCTGCCACGGGTAGAAAAAGCGAGATAAATACTCCGCCGCTATGGTGTGCTCCAAATCGAATAAGGTTTGAACTGTCAACATTTTCATCGTCCTTTCTCCAAGAATTTTTCTATGGTATGGTGAACTATATCACACAACGTCAAAAAAATCAAGTTCTTTTTATCCTTTATCGATTATTTTTGTGCATATGCACAGTCGTTTTATATAAATTCAATCTCGTAAACAACAGCATTCCCAAGAAAAACTCCATTCTCCCCCTTGACAGCACCCTTTCCTGCCGTTACAATATGATATACAACACAGGGCGGAAAGGTGCCACCTACCTCGCCCGTATTTGTCTTAAAATCTCAAAAGGAGCCTATCATATGAGCGAACAAATGACATACTGCTGCGACGAATTGCGTAAAAGCGTCTCCCTGGAACGGAATCTCCTGTTTTATCACCCCGTATTTGAGGAATACGGCATCCCCTTCACCACTACAGAAGGCTTTTCCTACATGACCATCGGATACTGTCCCTGGTGCGGTAAGGAACTGCCCCTGAGCAAACGGGAACAGTGGCTCAAGAGCCAAAAGGAATCCGTAAAAGAAGACTGATCTGCGGTCATCTATATCCGAAAACAGAAAACCCTCTGCGACAGGGCCAATAGGCCTTACCGCAGAGGGCTTGCTTTTTATTCTACCTTAGTATAGTAAAGATCCAGGACGGTCTCGTAGATATCCGTCTCATCCAGATAATAGATGGCATTTTCCTCCAAACGGTCGATCTGACCGCTGATGGCTGAGAATTCATAAGTAGCTCCCTGATTCAGGAAGGTACCGAAGAGGAACGTCACATCCGCAACAGACAGATCCGTGGTCATGTACTGAGACAGTACCTTATACAGATCCATAATGGTGCTCAGATCCCGTTTGGTCTCGGAGAGTGCCTTCTTCACAAACAGCTCTACATACTGTTTCTGGCGATCCATACGGAGCAGGTTGGAATTCAGGAGTTTCTTGTCACGATATCGGACATATCGTTCTGCTTCTGCTCCCCACAGTTCGATCTCCGTCCCTGCCGCAACAATTCGGTCATCCGGCATCTTAACATCAGAGAGTGTGGTTAAGGTAATTCCGCCCACAGCATCTGTTGCTGCACCGATAAACCGCATGTCCAGAGCAACATAGGTATGGATAGGCATTCCGTAGAGGATCCGCCTAACGGATTTTACCGTGTTCTCACAGCTAAGCTCCGCGCCGTCACCGAAAGCAAAGGCACGACAGAGCTGTGTATTCTTGCTCTCAATGTAGTTATCCGATGCGGAATAGATATCCACCTGGGCATAGGCCTCACGAGAAATGTTAACGATCTTGGTTTCGCCCGTTTTCGCATCCATGGACATGAGCATAATGCAGTCTGCTTCTCCACCGGCTCCACGTTCGGTGCCGGCTTCCAGCTCGTTGCGATCCACGCCGATCAAAAGGACTGTGGTAATATTCTCATTGAGGACATAGGTCTCCCCTTTGTAGGAGACTGTCTTGCCGTCATCATAGGCCAGAATACGATCCGCCTCGGTAGTTTCCGCCTCGGTCTGTGTCGGATCTTCCTCTGTGGGTAGGGTCTCGGTAGTTTCTCCCACCTGAGAGAACTGGGGCTGGAATTCCTCGTAATTGAGCATCTTATTACGGCCTACACGATACAGTATAAAGAAGGTAGCAGATGCAATGATAGCCATTGCAAGGACAATAGCCAGCACGATCAAGAGTGCCTTTAGGATCCTTTTCCAGAGAGGCTTTTTCTTTTTTAGGAACCTTCCCTTTCTGCTGCCGGTGGCAGGTTTTTCTGCCCGATAAAGGGGGGTACCTTTCTCTAAAAACTCTGTAGCTTCCTTTAGAGTGCGTAAATACCGTTCCTCCTTTTCATCCACAGGAGGAAGATCCGACTGTTCTCTCAGGGGCTCATTCGTTTGTAGGCTCATCGCTGATCAACACTCCTTGTAACAGATATCGGGCAGAGCCACCCTCCGTACAGGTAGAGAGGGTAACGATCCGATCCTGTGTAGTCAGAACCACAGAATCTCTCACATTGGCAACCATGGTTCTCGGTTCCGAAATATAATCCAGGTAATCACGGAATTTCTTCTCATTGCTGAAATCAAAAGAGTTTAAAATGTGCCGTTCGTCATACTCATGGGCGGAGACAATGCGATAGGTCAGAATATGGCCGGGCATGTAGATATAGAAGTATTCGTTCTCCTCAAAGAACTTCTTATCCATAAAATAATGGAGGTTAGAGAACATGGAATCATCCAGCATGTGGTGACCGTAGAGAACGGTAACAGGATCGCTGAAGTCCTTCTTGTTCAGACGCTGGGTATAAATACTGCCCTTGAATTCGTATTCTTCCTTTGCATTGTGATACATATAGAAGTTATCATCTTTATCAGGGGATGCTTGGAATACGGGCAGATCAATGCCTGTGTTGGGAATATAGATCCAGGCATAAATATCATCGTTCAAGTTCTGCAAGCCCTCAAAATTGATGGGATTATCCTGCAGTTTCACATCCTCCGATTCTCCGCCGGAAGGTTGCCCGGCTTGCGTTCCTCCTTGGCTACCTCCCACGCTGTTATGATCCGTCGCGGGAGTGGATACCGTAGCAGTAGGCTCGTTACGATAGTCGGAATAATCCACACTGTCCTTTACATAGACCCAAGCGTAAATACCGATCCCTATGGAAACCAACAACACAGACAGGATCATCACAATGATCCACAAGGTTTTGTTGGAACTCTTTTTTGATTTCTTTACAGCCATAACGATCCCTCCTTACGGAACCCCACAGAGCACGATCCTATTCTATATGCAGACATGCTCCCTGGATGAAATAAAAGGGAACCGAAACCGATTCCCTTTCATAGCTGCTATAAAAATGTAATATTCCGAGCGAATGCTACAGAGCGATTAGTCTTCCTTCTTCAGGAGCTTGTTGCCGGCAAATGCGAAGCCGCAAACACCAAGGATCAGAGCGCCTGCAATGCAGTATACCAGAAGGCTGTCGCCGGTCTGGGGGGAATCACCATCATCGTCGTCGGGCTGGGTAGCGGTGGTGGGCTCGGTTTCCTCGCCGTCGATGTCGTACATAGCGGTGACCTGAATGTCAGCATTGACCTTCAGAACCAGGGTGGGTCTGTCGCCGGTACGAGCTGCGGGAGCCTCGATGATGTACTGTGCGCCGGAGACGACTTCGTAATCTTCACCTTCTACGACGAAGCCGAGGAACTCGTATTCGGACTCGGGAGCTACGAAGGTAACTTCGGTGCCCTTTGCAATGCTTTCCTTAGAAACGTCGCTGGTCTGGCCGGGGTGCTGAGAATCGAAATCAACAACAACCAGGGGAACATCGGTGGGGCTGAGAATTTCTTCGTCACCTGTCTCGGTTGCAAATGCGGTTACGGAAAAGCTTGCAACCAGGAGCAGGGCCAACATGATAGCAAATAACTTTTTCATTGTTTTTCCTCCTTGCAGTTTTAACTGCTCAATATACAATTTAATTATAGCCTACTTTTTCGATTTGTCAAGAGTTTTATGACAGATTGATAGGAAGTTTTTTAAAATTCCGGATTATTTTTTCACATTCTTGAAATATCCCAGAGTTTCCGTGACTGTATGAAGATATGCGAAAGTGCCGGGGAATCGCTCCAGGATCTTTTGGAAGGAGCTGACCTGATTCTTGTTAACAACACAGATCAGGAGCGTCTTTTCCTGATGGGTAAAGCTACCCACTGCCGGAAGCTCTGTTACCCCGTGTCCCAGCTCTGCGATCAGGGTCTTTGCCAGTTCCTCCGGGTGCTCTGTAATGATCTCAAACTTAACAGCTTCCTTCCAGCCCTTCAGCATTAGGTCACTGACCTGACTGACGGTAAAGCAGTAGATCAGGCACAGGAGCACAGGCTCGATATTGAAGTCGTATACAAAGTAAGAAAGAAGGGCAACCGAAGCATTCAGTCCAAAGAGTGCCCACACCATCTTGGTCTGGGGACGATAGTGATGAACAAGCTCTGCAACCAGATCCGTGCCGCCGGTACAGCTACCTCTGCGCAGTACCATGGCTACACTGACACCGCAGAGAATACCGCCTGCAATGGGAGCCAGTACAGGGCTGTTGGTGGTGTGATACACAAAGGGTTCTAAATTGAACTGTTCCATCAGGAACATCCACCCCGACAGGAACAGGGAGTAAATGCCGGATTTCACAGCATAGCCCTTGTCCACCACAACAAAGGTCAGAATGACCAGAGGAATGTTGATGAGGGCATTCATGATACTCATGGGGAAGCCCCACTTCTGCTGGATCATGGTCTCAATACCGGGAATGCCCGCAGGTGCGAATTCATTGGGAAAAATAAAGATTTCAAAGGCAATTGCGTAGATCAGTGCGGAAACAATAATGTTCAGCAGATCTCGCACTGTAATAATGCGTTTCAAGGCACAACCTCCTTATCGGATGGTAATAACCCAAGGATTCTCGTAAATCTCACCGGGCTCCAGACGGATCATGCCGGGACGCTGTGTCCACTCCTCTGTGACACCGTCTCTGCCGGGGAGGCTCTGCCAAGGCTCAATACAGATATAATTGGCATCGGTAAAGGCCGCCTGCCAGAAGCCGATATAGGGCATCTTGGGGTAGCTGACTTCTACAGCTCTGCCCTCTGCGCTCTTATGCTCCAAGATCACACGGGTGCCGGAATTCCGCAGAACGATGGCATCGTTATCAAAGAGATTGTGCTCCAGAGGAATGATCCCATTGGGAACCTCGTAGGGATATTCCCGTACCAAGAGTCCCTTGTCGGAGAACTCTGCACGGAGGGTCTTTCCGATCTCCGGGAAACGGAGGCGGTAATCTTCGAAAATCTTTCCCTCTTCCATAGGAACGAAGAAGCCGGGATGTCCACCCAGACCGAAGGGCATGACCTTGTCACCCTCGTTGGTCACACGGAAGGTAACTTCCAGCTTGTTTCCATCCAAACGGTAGCAGACCTCATAGCGGAAAGCATAGGGGAACAGGGCCCTTGTCTCCTCGCTGTCACGGAGAGTGCAAATAGCCTGTGCGCCACCGGCAAAAATATCAAACATGCTGTTCTGGGCAAAGCCGTGGCACTTAAGCTCATAGGTCTTTCCCTCACAGGTATACTGATTGTCCATAAGACGTCCCACCGTGGGGAACAGGTTCACTGCGCGATCTTCCCAATACTTGGGGTTGCCCTGCCACAGGTACTCATGTCCGTCGGCAGTTTGAATGGATTGGAGCTCTGCGCCCTTTTCGGCGATCTCCACACGGAGAATACCGTTATCAATAACATGGTTCATGATTTAACCTCCCGGTAATATACTCTCTTGCTATCTATATTATATCCCATTTCTGCAAAATTGCAAGTAATTTCCTTTGATTCTCTCTCCCCTATTGCATTTCCTGTCGGTGTATGGTAGAGTATGTTCCGGCGATTGGGAAAGGAGGTCATTTCTATGAAAAAGCGTAACAACATTCCCATTCAATTATCCGACCATTTTACCTACGGTCGGCTGATCCGATTCACACTACCCTCAGTGGCTATGATGATATTCACATCTGTTTACGGCGTAGTCGACGGATTCTTTGTATCCAATTTCGCAGGCAAAACACCCTTTGCCGCTGTCAATTTGATCTTCCCCCTGCTGATGATCCTATCTACCGCAGGATTTATGTTCGGTACCGGCGGTTCTGCAGTTGTTGCCAAAACCTTCGGCATGGGAAAGACGGAAGAAGGCAACGGATATTTTTCCCTCTTTACATATGTATCCTTTGCTGTGGGTATTTTACTGGCTGTCCTGGGCATCGCTTTCCTCCGACCTATTTCGGAGCTCCTGGGCGCAGAGGGCGAAATGTTGGAATGTACCGTGTTATACGGTCGGATCATTCTGCCGGCGCTACCCTTTAATATCCTGCAGATTTTCTTCCAATCTTTTTTTGTCACTGCGGAAAAGCCCAAATTAGGCTTGCTGACCACCCTCTCTGCCGGTGTGACCAATATGATACTGGACGCAGTCCTTGTAGGCTGTCTCCCCCGGGAGTATAAGCTCATGGGCGCCGCCATTGCAACCGGCATGAGTCAGGTGATCGGCGGTGTACTCCCCTTATTCTACTTCTTCCGCAAAAACAACAGCCTCCTGCGCTTGCAGAAAACCCGATTCACCCTGTCCCCTATTATCAAGGCATCTGTAAACGGTTCTTCAGAACTCATGAGTAACCTATCTATGAATTTGGTAGGCATGCTCTATAATCTCCAGCTCCTCAAATATGCGGGAGAAGACGGTGTTGCGGCCTACGGTGTCATGATGTATGTCAGTTTCATCTTTGCCGCCACTTTCTTGGGGTATACCATGGGCACAGCTCCTGTTGTGGGGTTCCATGACGGTGCACGCAATTGCCCGGAGCTGAAGAGCCTGCTAAAGAAAAGTCTGATCCTTATTGGGATCTTGGGCATTTCCATGGTAGCTGTGGGAGAGCTTTTCACCGTCCCCCTTGCAAAACTCTTTGTGGGATATGACGAAGGGCTCATGGATCTGACAGTCTCCGGGTTCCGAATCTTTGTTCTGTCCTTCCCTCTTATGGGCTATGCTATTTTCGCTTCCGGCTTCTTTACCGCACTGAACGATGGATTGACCTCTGCTATTATTTCCTTCCTGCGAACGGCAGTATTTCAAGTAGCCGCTGTGCTACTGCTCCCCTTACTGTGGGAGATCGACGGCGTATGGACATCCATTATTGCCGCAGAGCTTATGGCAGTGTCCTTTTCCGTCCTGTTCCTGATCCTCAAACGGAAAAAATACGGATATTTCTAAGAAAAAACTGCCTGTTTCTCATAGGAAACGGGCAGTTTTCTACTTATTCTTTTTTCAGTGCTTTTCTCAGGATCGGTGCAATGAGCAGTGCAACTCCGCCGCCGATCAGTGCCGTAAATAACTGTGGCCAGCTAAAGGTCGCGGGCAGAGCCTGTAGCATGGGCGCTTTCAGTGTCCCTGCGTCCATTAAGGTCTGCGCCATAAAACCACAGATCACCTTCGCAACCACAAAGTACAGTACCCCAAATTTTGCCCCCGCAGACAGGCTCCACGCCAGAAGATTTTTCCAAATCTTTTTCCCGGAAGGATCTGCAAGGAAGTGCAGGAGTAGGACATAGATACTGTTCCCCACCATAATGGCAGGAACCGTGAGAATATTGGGGGCAATGCCCAAAAGATATGCAAGAATGGGAGAAAGCACCGCAATGGTCAAACCACTACCCAATCCCGCAAAAAGAACCGCAACAGCAAGTACGGCATTGACACAGCTCCCGGTAACGATCTGCCCCACAGGCTTGGTCAGTGCTTGTAACGTAATCAGCAGGGCCAATAAGACCGCTGTTTCCGTGATCCAACGAATTTTCTTGTTCATAAGATTTCCTCTTGTCAAAACAATAGTTTTATGCTATTGTATCCATAGATATAGACTATATATTAGGAGTAATGTCCATGAATTACAACGTATTACGATATTTTTCTGTCCTGGCTCAGGTTGAACATTACACCCTGGCCGCCGCCCGTTTGGGCATTTCCCAGCCGTCCCTATCGGCCGCCATCCATCAGCTGGAAACGGAGCTGGGCGATGTGCGTCTGTTTGAAAAGGTCGGCCGCAATATCCGCCTCACCGAGGAGGGTCGCTACTTCCGGGAGAAGGTGGACTCTGCCCTGGAGGCGCTGAACACCGCCTCCATGACCCTCCGTGACAGCAAAGCCAGTGCGCCCGTGATCATCCGCATGGGCGTGATCTCCGGCACGCTGGGGGGCACGGTGGCCAGAGAGATCGCTGCCTACATGGCCGCAAACGACCGCATCCGCTTCCACATCGTGGAAAGCTCCTCAGAGGATCTGATGGATATGGTGCGCCAGGAG
>JAZREB010000184.1:0-3531 GCA_045660585.1 Faecousia sp.
GTGGGGTTGATGGTGTTACGCATCCAAGCGGTCATTGCACCGGCAACTTCCAGATCCTCGGTGGTAACGGGCTCACCGCTGCGGCTGTAAGCAACAACGATCTTGCCGATACGCTCGCGGAGATCCTTCAGGTCACGGGCAACGGACAGGATAGCCATGAGCTCGGAACCAACAGCGATACCGAACTTGGATTCCATGAGGAAGCCGTCCTTGTCGCCGCCAATGCCCATAACGATGTTACGCAGACCCTGTGCACAGAAGTCCAGAACCCAACCCATCTCGACACGCTTGGGGTCGATGTCCAGACGGCGCAGGCCACGGGCTGCCAGCTGCTCGTCGTTATAGTTACGCTCGTGCTGCATACGGGCGTTCAGAGCGACCATAGCCAGGTTGTGAGCGTTCATGATGTCGTTGATGTCGCCGGTCAGACCCAGGGAGAACTCGGTCATGGGCATGAGCAGTGCGTTGCCGCCGCCTGCTGCGGTACCCTTAACCTTCATGGTGGGGCCACCGGAAGGCTGACGCAGACAGCCGCCTACGTTAACGCCCAGCTTGCCAAGACCCTGAATCAGGCCCAGAGAAGTGGTGGACTTGCCTTCGCCAAGGGGAGTGGGAGTGATGGCAGTAACCTCGATGAACTTGCCATCGGGCTTATCCTTCAAACGGTTCATGATCTTGATGAAGTCCAGCTTGGGGGTCTTGCCGTAGGGGATGATTTCCTCGGGGAGCAGGCCCAACTTCTGACGGAACTCTTCTACAGGGGGCAGAGTCTTCTCTGCTTCTGCTGCGATCTGCCAGTCCTTGTACTCAACGGGGTCAAGGGTGACGCGACCGGTTTCGGGGTCAACATATTTGCCGTTTACGAATTCGATTGCCATGGGGTATCCTCCTTAATATTTTTAAGTCATAATTTATTATATCACTGTGTTAAATATTTGTCAATCGCTCAGGATTGATTGCTCATTCATTTTACCATATTACGAAAAAAAATCAATTCTCTTTTAAAAAGTTATCTATAGATTTAAACTATAGATCCATCCTTTTAATTACATCTTACATTTCAAAGTGCCGATCAGAATGTCTCCGGCAACCACTCTGTCCTCTGCGGAGAAGCCAACTACGAAATTTTCCGTGTATAGGAGCTGTGCATTGGGAGGAAATTCATCGTCACCCTCCCACACTAAGAGGCGCAGGCGGTAGTTGTCCGTCAGCTCGAATTCATAGCCCGCATCTCCGTGAGACAGGGGCAGACCGCCCAGAGCCTGTGCCGCCTTGCGGAAGGCCTCGATCCAGGTTCCGAAGGTGAAAGCCGCACGGGTCAGAACGCGACCGGTAAAGGGTTGGATGTACAGTTCACCCCAAGGCATTTCCCGGAAGGTCTTAAAGTCTGTGGAAACATAGCCCTTCTTTCCTTCCAGCAAAAACCGCAGGAGGAAGGTCTGGGTGGGCAGGGTCGCTCCCTGAGGGCTGATGGAATACTCGGGATGGGTAATGGTATAGGTAGTACCCAACAAAGTCAGGGTAAAGGCCTTACCGTCCCACTTGGCACCGCTTCGCAGAGCCATTTCCTCCGGCACCGCCTCTTTAAATTTATCACAATAATAACCGAAAGGAACTTCTTCCTTGTGATTTTCAACTTGCATCGTTTTTACAACCTTTCATAGTAAATTTGGGATAAGATCAAAATTATAGGCAAATCGTCATATAGGGTGGGATGCAGAGGATGCCATCCTTAACTGTAAGGTTTCGCGGATGGATGATATAGCAGTCGCCTATCCTGTTTTTGAATTTCTCACGGAATTTTAAAAGGGATTCTATAGAATAGTTTGTACCGGACTTTACTTCAATGGGGTACATTTTATATTTGGTCTTGCTGTTGTTGGAAATAATAAAATCAATCTCAATATCGTTACGTCGCTTTTCCTCATTGTAATGGGTATACAAGAAGAGTCTATGACCGTTGGATGTCAGCATCTGTGCAATCATATTTTCATAGAGCATTCCTTCGTTCAGGCCCAGTTTTCCTCCGAGGATCTGCTTGTAGACTTCTTCCTCCAAAAGCTCATTTTCATCAAAAGCGTGGCTGACTAAAAGTCCGGTATCTCCCAAGTAGCATTTAATATAGGTATCAGATTCGTTCAGAGACAATCCTACATTGGGATCGTTGGTGCGCCTGCATTCATTGCAAACCATGGAATCCGAAAGCCAGAAAAAGGTTTCTTCGTACTGCTCTGCAAGAGAACCTTCCGAAATGCGGTTAAAGACAACCCGTTTCTCATGTCGGGACAGCAGGCCGGGGATCTGATCGAAAATGGCCAGAACCTTTGCCCGATACTGCGCTTTGATTTTCATGATATCACTTCTGTACAATTCCAGAATATCCCGTTTTTCAACATCCGCGGCACAGAAACTCTTCTGCCTCTCAATAAATTCAGCTACGACTTTAGGCATGCCACCAACCAGTAAATATTGCTTGAACAGCAACATTGCCTTGTCATGAATGCTTCGCTCCAATGGAACTCGCTTGTCAAAGCAGTCACGGATATAGGGGATAAGAGGCTTTTCATGCAACGCCCAACAGAATTCTTCAAAGTCCATGGGATACATTTTGATGTGTCGCTCCTCAGAGGGGATCACAATATCCTTGACATTCTCCTTGATGGAGATCAGTGAGCCGGTTTCTATGAAATCATAGCGTCCATCTGCTACCAGATATTTAATCGCTTCTCTGGCCTTAGGGAACAACTGTACCTCATCAAAGATGATCACACTCTCCCGTGGATAGAGTTCTTTGCCATACTGCACAGATAACAGCATAAAAAATGTATCCAAGTCATTTAGGTGCAGGTGAAAATAGGATTTTACATCATCGGATGCTTTAGCGAAGTCGATTAGAATGTAGCTTTTGTATTCTGCTATTGCAAATTCCTCTACTATGGTGGACTTGCCGATTCGACGGGCACCCTCTACGAGTAATGCTTTTTTGCCACCGGCCTCATTCTTCCATGCGAGAAATTTATCGTATATCTTCCTTTTAAAGATCATATTTCATCGCCTCCTTTCCTATCATAGCATATAAGCAAGCAATACGCAATATTAAAAAATCAAAAATATTCGACAATACGCAATATTAAAAAGAAAAGCTATCAATAAACCGCCGTGAACTCACGAAAAGTCACGGCGGTCATTTTTTAATCTATTGTATAAGGATCTTTATTCCATCACAAAACGACTTGCGTCGGTGTGGGGGAGGAAGCAGGCGGCTACGAAAGAGTCCATGTATCCGGGATGGGTGGACAGCTCCATGTAGGTCATGTTCTTGGCTACTTCTTCCGTCTTGGCGTTTGCCTCGTGGGACAGAGCCATGGTGTAGGCACCTGCCAGAGAGGAATTACGGATATAATGGTACAGCTCCAGGGGAACATTGGGGAACATACCGATGGAGACGGCGTTTCTCATGTTGATACCGCTACCGATACCGCCTGCAACATAGATGCCTTCCAGCACGGACTCGTCCATGTCCATAGCAGA
>JAZREB010000185.1:0-2266 GCA_045660585.1 Faecousia sp.
ACTTATAGATTGTATCAAGAAGCTTCCTGAGGACAAGGTGAAGATGCTCCTTCAGCTTGCAAGATCGATACGGTGATAGGATCATTTAAAAACCTATCCAATTGTTCAGGGGTGAACTCAAGCAGAATATTAACTAATTCGTCTAAAGTAGTCATGGTAGCGGTTTCATCCTTTCGGGCAAATCTCAAGAACTTCTGTTCCCCGTTAAATGAATTATAGTGTTGTGAAAACTTTGAATCAACGGGAAACTTTTGGAAATCAGAAATATGCAATACTTAATTTTTTGAATGGTGTGAGGATGCCCGGTTCCAACAAGCCACCCTCACACCTTGCGAGGGATGATAGGCCGTTCCCGACCTTGGGTATATCCTATCATTCACATACCAGTATTTCAAGAACCAGAAGTGAACTTCCGGTATCACTTGTGAGTCCGGTGGGTTCATATCTGAACCAAAAGTATCATATGTGAACTTAGGAGAAAGACAATGTACACAAAATTTGAAAAATGTATCAAGTGCGACCGTATGGGCGAGAGCTGTGTCCCGAATTTGATGTTGCTCCCCTTTCCTGATCTGTTGGTATGGTGGGACAAAAGACAAAAGCGCCTTAAATGGTCAAATCAAGATCTTGCAGACAAGAGCAATGTCCCTGTAGGAACAATCAAAAGGATCAAGGCTGGTGAATATCCTGATTGTAAATATTCGACTATAAAAAGCATCCTTATCGCATTGATCGGTGGCACCACAGACGAATTCGCTTGCACAGAGCAAGTAGAAAAAGAGCTACAGCAGATGGAGAAATTAGAGAAACAAGCGGAGCTTCTTTCCTCTGTTGAGAAAGAGAATAAAGCCCTAAAAGACCGCTTGGGCAGTATTGACGAACAGCATCGGCAGGATATCCGAGCAATTCGGGCAGAGTATCAGGAGCAGATCGCATTTCTCAAGGAACAATTGAAGGCTTGGCAGATGGTCAGCGAAAAGAAAGGATTGTAATATGGGATTTCTTGATTTTTTGATTAGCAAGCTCACATCGAAGAAAGATCGACTTTTGCAATGGCAAAATGTCATCATGACGGACAGCCCCAACCGTCTGATCATGACGGAGGAACAACTGAGATCTGCTTCTATCCAGAAAGCCAAAAACGACTTGCGGATCATCAATGATAGTGCATCATTGGTCGAAAAAACGACAAAGCCTGATGTGTTCTTCTCAAGACTAAATCTTTTGGTCGAGAAATCGAAACATCTTGCAGATCTTGAGAAGTATATCACTTTTTCCGGTGCATCCCTTACGGCATCATATAACGAGATTACGCAGAACTACAACGAAGCTATCAGACTATTCCTGATCCGCTACTTTTCTGAAACTTTCGACAAGGCTGAAGCTATGAAAACTGACAAGGGCAGGATCGGCAAATATCAAAAGTTCTATGATTCACTGCAAGAATACTATTGTTATATGACCGAAGAACACAAGGATTATATCGAGACCAAATACAAGGCACATACAAGGCATCGAGAGGGGTGATATACAAACTATACCGGAAGCACCAACGATCGAACAAAGGAGGAGAAAATATGGAAGCAAAAGAATTATATGCAATTTATTTGAGGAAATCGAGGAAGGACAAAGCTCTTGAGGACAACGGCATTGACACACTTGAACGGCACGAAAAAGCCCTGATGGATTTGGCAGAAAAACAAGGTCTAAAGATCGGAGAGGTCTACAGGGAGGTCGTATCTGCGGACAGCATCGAAGATCGTGACGAGATGAAACGGCTCCTAAACGATGTTCACAATAACAAATGGGCCGGAGTCCTCGTTTTTGAATTGGAACGGTTAGCCCGTGGGGACACAAAGGATCAGGGTATTGTAGCCGAAGCATTTAAGTACAGTGAGACATTGATCATCACACCGATCAAAACCTACGATCCTAATAACGAGACGGACGAAACATACTTTGAATTTGGCCTATTTATGAGCCGTCAGGAGTACAAGACCATTAAACGCCGTTTGAATGCCGGGGTCAAACTGTCCGTTCTGGAGGGGAACTATCTGCCACCGATTGCACCCTTTGGGTATGATATCGTAGATCGAGGCCGAAGAGATAGAACCTTAAAGCCAAACGAAAACGCTAAAATTGTGCAAATGATCTTCCGTTGGTATACGGTAGATAAGATATCATTCTGCGAGATTGCTCAAAAACTGACGGACATGGGGATCCCGTCACCGAAAAGATATAAATACTGGACAGCTTCTACAGTTAC
>JAZREB010000186.1:0-12718 GCA_045660585.1 Faecousia sp.
CAAGATTCAGCCCTTCTCTATAAATATTTAGCAGACTGTCCCTTGCGGAACAGTCTGCTTTTTTAATAGGACTTTTTTTACAGCCCCCGCATAAATGGGTTTTAGGACTGTGGGAGGTAATCTGTGGGATCGAGAGGATCGTTATTCTGATAAAGGGCGAAATGAACGTGGGGTTCTGCACCGTTTTCGGTGCATGCACTCTGACCGACGGTGCCGATCAGATCCCCCGTGCAGATGGTATCCCCCACACTGACGGGGATCTCCTGAGAGAGATTGGAGTAGTGGGTGCTGTAGCCGTCCTTGTGATGGAGGACTACGGTCATGCCCAGATGTTCATCTTCGTAGATGGTGTATACTGTGCCATCTGCGGCGGCGTATACCTCTGCGCCTAAATCTGCGGCCAGATCCATGCCTTCGTGGGTACGCCAATCCCGTGTAGTTTCGTTATAGGCCAGGTGGTCTATGGCAACTTGGGACAGGACTTCCCCGGAAACGGGCTTCTTCAGCCGGAAAGGCGTGGGGGCTGTGGGTTCTGTTAAGGGTTCTTTGTCATCTTCTAAATTTGCGGCGGGCTTGTCCGGATCCTGTTTGGCAGGGTCGGTAGGGGACGCTTGGGCAGTCCCGGTGGGCTCGGAAAGGGGGAGAGTCCCTGTTTCCTTGTCTGTGAGAAGATAATAGCCGGTTACTCCTACAACAACTGTGCACAGGAGCAGGGCTATGTAGTAGCCCTTCCCCTTCAGAATGTTGCGGAAGTTTTTAAATTTGTTTTGCATAAAAGCACCTCCGAAAACAAGTATGGACCAAAAAAGTATTTTTCATCCCATAATCGATCGACAAGATCCGACCATGGATTGGGAGTATACTATGGATATATACCATCAGGGAGGAAACTGCTACATGAAACCATCTGTTATGCGTGTAATATGCGCCGGATTATTGTTAGCCATTGCTATGGGGATCTTGGCAGGGGCAATACTGATTATGCCGGAGGAAAATGAAATTGCGATATGGACAAAGGTAACTTTTCAAACAAGGGGAGAACAGGAACTGTCTGTATTCAGTGATAGGGGAGAGCTCCTGAAATGTCTGCAAACAAATCCCCAAGGACAGTGCACCACGGAACTACTGGAGGAGGGGGGCTATTACGGAGTTTGTCGTGATGGGCTGGTTTGGTTTGAGCTATCCGATCGGGGGATCTCCGGGGCGGAGGGGGCCGCTGTTGCGGTAAGCAAGGACACTCTATCCTTTACCCTGTCGGAGCAACCGGGGCAACTGCGCATTATGGGGAAAGCAAGGCAGGAATGGTACGAATATGAGCTCCAATCCCCACAGTATAGCTGTAAGGAGATCCTTCGCTGTGTGTCCGGAGAGCCGATTTTGTGCACCATAGAGAATTTGCCCTATGGAGAGTATACCCTGCTGGAAAACGGCAGAGTCCTGTGCAAGGTGGAACTGACAGAGGGGGAGCCCGTGGTGGAACTGTCTTTGCCATAGGTTAGCTCCACACGGCTTCCGTATTATCTATGGGACGGTATATGCCGGAAATAAGAATATAATGGATCAAATTTCATGGAATTTTGACGGAATTCCTCTTGACATATGAAATATTTATGGTATTATATTAGAGCTAAAGGGGATGAGCCCTTAGCCTAAATCATCAAGAATTTCATAACCTTATCGAGAGTGGCGGAGGGACCGGCCCGATGAAGCCCGACAACCTGCAATATGCAAGGTGCCAATTCCGGCGAGCATACTGTGATTTTTGGATCCACGGTATGAGATGACCGTTTCTATAGAATGTATAGATGCGGTGCTTGATCGACAGATGAGGACGAATTTTCCTGCCCTGTCGAGATGACAGGGTATTTTTTGTATTCGGTAGGTTTTGGAATCCTGATTCAAAGAAAGGAAAGAAATCAATGCAGAAGAGAATTTTTACTTCCGAGTCCGTAACAGAAGGACATCCCGACAAAGTTTGTGACCAGATTTCCGATGGCGTTCTGGATGCTATTTACGCCCAGGATCCCCATGCTCGCGTAGCTTGCGAATGTGCCGCTACCACCGGTATGGTTCTGGTTATGGGTGAGATCTCCACCAATTGCTACGTTGACATTCCCAAGGTTGCCCGTGAGACCCTGTGCAAGATCGGCTACAACAGCCCCGAGGCAGGCTTTAACGGCAATACCTGCGCTGTTCTGACCGCTATTGACGAGCAGTCCGGCGATATCGCAATGGGCGTTGACAACTCCTATGACGATGCAGACACTCTAGGCGCCGGCGACCAGGGCATGATGTTTGGCTTCGCATGCGACGAGACCGAGGAACTGATGCCTGCTCCCATTAGCTTCGCCCACAAGCTCAGCAAGAAGCTGTCCGAGGAACGCAAGAACGGCAACCTGCCTTGGCTCCGTCCCGACGGCAAGAGCCAGGTCTCTGTTCAGTACGCAGAGGACGGTTCCATTGAGCGCCTGGATAACATTGTTATCTCTACCCAGCATGCCGAGGATATCGCTATCAGCGACCTCCGCGAGGCTGTCATCGAGACCATCATTAAGCCCACCCTTCCTGCAGAACTGATCGATGCTGACACCAAGTTCTTCGTCAACCCCACCGGTCGTTTCGTTATCGGCGGCCCCGTTGGCGACAGCGGCCTCACCGGCAGAAAGATCATCGTTGACACCTACGGCGGTTATGCTGCTCACGGTGGCGGTGCATTCTCCGGCAAGGATCCCACCAAGGTTGACCGTAGCGCCGCATACATGGCTCGCTACGTTGCAAAGAACCTGGTTAAGGCCGGTCTTGCAAAGCGTTGCCAGATTGAGCTGGCTTACGCCATCGGTGTTGCACAGCCTGTTTCCGTTCTGGTTGACACCTACGGTACCGGCAAGATGTCCGATCCCGAACTGAGCGAACTGGTTCGCCGTTGCTTCGACCTCCGTCCCGCCGCAATTATCTCTACCCTGAACCTCCGTCGTCCCATTTATCAGCAGACCGCCGCATACGGTCACTTCGCCCGTCCCGATCTGGATCTGCCTTGGGAAAAGACCGATGCAGTAGAGCGCATCTTGTCTAAGATGTAATTCCTGCTGAGCTCCTATACAGAGGTATAGCCTTATCAATCAAACGATCCCGGAATGTCAATGTGGCATTCCGGGATTTTTCAACAAATTTTTCCTTGTATATTGCAAAATCGGGGCAAATAAGATATACTTGAATGGAGTATAATGATTCTGATTCTTGCAAATTTTTCACAGAGAATTTGCTGATGATAAGGAAGTGAGACAAGTGCTTAAGAGCACCAAAAGGATCCTTGTGGTATGCTTTTTTGTATTGCTGACGGCAATTTTGCATTTAGTGGGCAGATATGCCACGGATCTGGTATTTTTAGTATATCCTGCGGTATCTCAGAATGTTTTGCGATTGGTGGGAGGCTTCTTTTCTGTGTTTCCCATTGCCGTGTGGGAACTGCTGGCGATTGCTGTAGCCGCGTGGTTTGTATACTCCCTGATTCGGGAGATCTCCGATTTCCATTTCCTTAGATGGGCCTCATCGGTGGCTCTGGTTTTGGCCATCGGAGTATTTGCGGTGACCCTTCTATGGGGTCTAAACAATTACAGCCCTCCTATGCATGTGAGAATGGAACTCAGTGGGGCAGAGCCCTCTCTGAGCCAGTTGGAGAGTGCGGCCATCTATTACAGAGATAAGGCAAACCGAGCTTCGGAACAGATCCGGCGGGATGAGGAGGGCAACATGGACTATACGTCCTTCCATGATCTTGCCCAAGAGTCTACGGATAGCTACATGCTCCTTTCCATGGAGTATGGGTGTTTCAGCGGTCCCAGATTCCAACCAAAGCGGATGATCCTTGGCGAGGTTCTGGGGATCGAGGGGATCTTTGTTCCCTTTACGGGTGAGTGCTGTGTTTCTGCCAATACCAGCTCGGTATGTTTGCCCTTTCTTATGTGTCGTGAGATTGGGCATGGGTGCGGATTTGTAGATAGAGGAGAGGCAGAGTTTGCGGCATTCTTGGCTTGCACGACTTCGGATTCGCCGGAACTGCAATATTCCGGGTATTTCAGTGCCTTTAGCCTGTGCTACAATGCCCTGTATGCCCAAGATCCCGAGGCGGCTCGGGAAGTATGGTCCGGGGTATCTCAGAGCGTGCGGAAGGATTGCGCTACCAGATTGGAAGAGGAGACGGATGCCTGGGCGCAGACCATGGACACCCTCTTTGAAAATCTATGGGACATTTATGCCGAGACTTTCCGCTATGAGGACGAGGGGCCGGAACACGATTCTTCCCCGGATCTATTAACTATGTGGTATTTGGAAGAGATATTATGAAAAAGAAATTGACCTTTACATACGCCCTGCAACAGATCATGCTGTGGGCGCAATACGGATGTTTGTTCTCCTATGCAAATCCCTATTTAACGGAACAGCTTAACATATCCGACAGCGGGGCCGGAATCATTCTGGGATTGGCAACGGCCCTTTCCTTTCTGCTACAGCCGATTTTGGCTACGGTGGCAGATAAATGGCGGGTAAATCCCCGTCTGATCTGTATTCTTGCCGCTGTGCTCAACGCAATGTCCTGTGTGGCTGTGGTACTGATCCCCGGTGGGGCGGCAGTGTTCTTCGCCATCGCTTGCGTAACACTACAGGTACTGCCTTCTTTCTCCAACGCAATGGGTATGGAGGCTATGCGTAGCGGGTGGCAGATCAACTTCGCCGTGGCACGAGGGATCGGTTCGGTTTCCTTCGGCGTGTCTGCCAAAATTATGGCGGCTATGATCCACGCCTGGGGCAATCAGAGTGTGGTACTGGGTGGAGCGGTAATTGCCACACTCTTCATCCTGACGACCATGCTATTCCCCAAGGTAGACAGTACGGAGCAGGAAAAGACACTTTCGGTAGAGAGCAAATCTTTCTTCCGCAGAGAACCCCGTTTCCTTCTGTTGGTTTTGGCATCTGTCCTCTTGTATGTTGGACACAATGCACTGTGTAACTGTATGTTCCGTGTAGCTCAGAGTAAATTGACGGCAGACACCATAGAACGCGCAACATCCTTGCAGGGTTCTGCACTGCTCATTGCTGCTGTTGCGGAGTTGCCCACCATGTTCCTCTTTACCAAAATGCTCAAACGGGTGCGCTGTGATATCTGGCTGTGTCTGTCCTGTTGTTTTATGACCCTTAAGCTACTGCTGACCTGGCTCCTTCCCGGTGAGACGGGACTCCTGCTGGCACAATTGACCCAGGTGGGTGGTTACGCTCTCTATGCCGTTGCTTCCGTTTACTATGTGGGAACGGTGGTTAAAAAAGCAGACGTGGTCAAGGGGCAGACCTACTTAGGCGCCTCTAACACCTTGGGATGTTTGATCGCCTATGTGGTAGGCGGTGTGCTGATCGATAATTGGGGTACGGTTGCTATGCTGGTGACCTGTTTGAGTTTTTCCCTTGTAGGTACGATCTTAATGTTCTTTGCCCGTCAGCGGGTAGAAAAGACCGTAGGAACCTAACAGGGAGGAGTAGTTACATGAAACGACTGAAACGAATTTTGCTGTGCATGTTGGTTTTGGCAACTTTGCTGGCGGTTGGGAGCACAGCCATGGCCGCAAATCCTGCCAAAACCGGGGACACAACAGCCACCTTGGCATTTAACCTGAAGGACTTACCCATTGGCCGTGCGGTGCAGTATTTCTACATCTGCAAGGACTATGTGTATATTACCCAACGCGTAGAATCCACCACCTATCTGTCCCGCTTGGAGATCCGTGGGCAGGATGCGGTGTATTTAGACTGCATGACCCTGACCAATACAGGTCATGGTGAGACCTTGGACTTTTACAGCCATAACGGCGAGCAGTATTTCTATATCGGCTGTAAGGCGGAGACCAACACCACTTATTGCTGGTCTACCCAGATTGCCCGGATCCAATATGAGGCCGATACGACCTACAATTATAACGAGTTGACCCGTTTTACCAACATCGTGTTCGGCAATGCTACGGGCACTCGTATGGGAACCACCCTCCGTGTGGCGGCTTGCGTCAACGGAGACTATACTATTTTCCGCCATCAGAACACCGATGGGGAATTTAACTATTCCTTCTACAGCACCTCCAAGCTCAACGACCTTATGGATCAGGGGATCCAGACCAACCTGAATACCGATCCTGCAAGGGCGGCTTGCATTTCTTCTTTCACCCAGACCGGCTCCAATCGGATCCAGCCCAACGGCAATTATCAGGGCATGGATCTGTCCTCCTTGGATAATATCTATCTGGCAGGTGGTGCCCATGGAGATACCCCCCAGATGGCTCGTATGAATTCTACAGGCAAGTATCTGAACCTTGTGAACATTACCAATGTGGGACAATTGGAGATCGAAGGTGTCAGTTGCCAGAATGGGCGGATCTACTTCGCCATTGTCCCCGGCACCACAGAAGCCATTAAGAAATCTTCTCACAAGATCTATTATATTGAAGAATCTGTTTTCGGTGTGAACCACACCATGACCTCCACCGGTGGCAAGGAGCCCACCTGTACAGAGGAAGGACTGACCCCTCTTGTGCAGTGTACTACCTGTAAACAGCGCCTGTCCGTGCAGGAGCCCATTGCTCCCACGGGACATGCTGTGCAGACCGAGCCTGCTGTGGCTCCCGATTGCATCACAGAGGGCAGAACGGAGCACAGCTACTGCCCTCTCTGCGGTGAGATCTTCACTCAGGGACAGGCGGTAGCCCCTACGGGACACAGCTATGAATACAGCACCCTTGGCGATCTGGATCACAGGGTGACTTGCGCAAATTGCGACCTCCTTTATGAGGAAGCTCACGCACTGCAAGATGGGATCTGCATTTGCGGTGACAGTGTGGGAGAGCCTGTTTTGGCAGAGGATATTGTGATCCGCCATACTCTGGATCTGGCAAGTGATATTTCCGTAAACTATGCCATTGCAGTGGGGCAACTGGAAGACTACGACCTGTCTACCGTTACCCTGGAATGCAGATTGCAGAGCGAAGACGGGGAGAAGGTCTATGTACTGACTCCGGAACTGCGGGGAAATTACTATTATTTCACCTTAGGGGATCTTACATCGGTTCACATGAGCAATCGGATCTTGGCAGAGCTCCGCGGAACCAGAGGGATTCGGGAATATTATTCCACTACGGATGATTACAGCATTGCAGATTACGCTTACAGCCAGCTAAATCGTAGCGGAACCGATGAAAAATTAAAGGTGCTCTGTGCAGAGCTCCTCCGTTACGGCACTGCCGCTCAGATCTACAAAGAGTACTGCGTAGATGCCCTTGCAGACAGCACTATGACTGACAGCCACAGAGCGTATCTAACGGATCTTGAAACTGTGGTTCCCGGAGAGATCAATATGGAACTGCCCTCCCTGTGGGATACTCCTGTGAAATGGGCAGGTAAGGCACTGGCTTTGGACAGCAGAATTACCGTCAGATATGTGGTAGACCCTGCCAAATACAGTGGAGAGCCTACAGATCTCAGCCTACTGATCCGTTATCAGGATATTAACGGCAGAGAAAAGTCCGTGGTTCTTACGGATCCCCAGCCTTACGGCGCATCCGGTACCAGAGTGGTATTTGATTTTGACGGTCTCTTAGCCGCAGAGCTCCGTACCGTCCTCATGGCAACAGTGTATGCGGGAGACACCGCTGTTTCCAACACCCTGCTATACAGCCCCGATGCCTACGCTGTAGGAAAAACCGGCACCATCGGCGACCTGTGCAAGGCGCTCATTGCCTACTCCGATGCCGCAAGAGCCTATTTTAAAAAGTGATACATAAAAAAGTTCCTCTCTGCTTTTCGGGCGGAGAGGAACTTTTTTGTATACGGTTATTCCCAATCTAAGGAGAGATAGTAGGGCTGGTCTACGCCGTTTTCTAAGCTGTCGCAGAGGATGTAGCGGACATAGAGATTTTCTTCGTCATAGGCGAAAATATAGTAGGTGTAGCTGTCTCTTACCGGCTCAAAGGGTGGGGCACCGTGGTAGCTGAAGAGACAGGTGTAGTTGCCACGTTTGACGATCTCATAGCTTTCTTGGGTCTCAAAGAGCTCCGTGACCCGTTGGACTTCCGCGTCAAAAGCCTCCTGCTCTAAAGGCCATTTGGCATAGATGTCATAGGTATAATCCATAGCGGGTAGATATCTGTATAGATACTCCGCATCTAAATAGACGGTATTTAAGTCGCTGTCGACGGTAAAGTAATGGGGCCAGGTGGGAAACAGATCCTGAAAAAAGCTGTACCGGTTAGCCAGACAATCTGCATCAAATTTCCGATAATTGCGAATGTCTGTGGTTTCTGATCGGCAACTGATCCCTGTGGCGGCGAAAAAGGAGAAGGGGATGCTGAGGACACACAGGACACACAGCAGAACCTCTGCTGTCCGTACAAGGATCCGAGCAACAGAAAATCGGGACTTAGCCTTAGACAGCAATGCAAGGAGAAGGCTTGGTGTGAGAGAAATTGCCATCAGTACTAAGGCACGGGGATCGAATACGGGATATTCATCCCACCGTAAAGTCAGTACGATACCGAGAAAACTGATCACCACAGGGAGCCAGATGAGGAGAGACAGGGAGAAGGAACGGAAAAATCTCTTTAAAACTCTTCCCGGGCGGAAAACGGTGTCCTCTTGGGGGAGGGTGCCGGTCTGAACCGGGGCGGATAATTCCGCGGCAAGATCAGCTATGGTTTCAGGGACGTTTTCCTCGATCCGCTCTAAGGCATGGAGCAGGGCGGTTTCTTCTGCAATGGTGGTTTCTTTCCGTTCCTGCAGGGCTTTTGTCAGGGGGAGGATCCTATGGGGATCTGTGAGCATTTCTCGGAGCTCCCCGATGGTGAATCCAAACTTTCGCAGAACAGCGATGTTTTGCAGTTGGGCAATATCCCCGTCGGAAAAACAGAAGGTTTTTCTGCCTACATAATTTTCCGTATAGTCGGGTGAGATGAGCTGTTCTTCGATATAATACCGAACGGTGCGATCGGTCAAGCCTGTCATTTCGCAGACGGTTTTGATTTTCATGGGCATAATACCTCCTTCCGAGGGGATTGTACACTTTTACGTAGGGTAAAAGTCAAGGGCTTTTTCATAAAATGGGGGAGATTTCTGCCTTTTCAGGCAGGAGTTCCCGCCTGATGAGGTCGATCATAATGCTTGTATTCAGGCGGTATGCATGGTAGGGGTAGGCGGGGCGCACATCGTCGGTATAGAACCCTTTGGTGATGAGGTCGAAGATTTCCTCATTGGATGCGCCGGTCTTTAATTGCTCCAAAATGAGTTGGGCAAATTGCTGTGCCACTGCTTTCCCCTTGGAGAGATAGTGTCGGGCTTCCTCCCCGGACAGTAGACCGTAGTGGGGGAGGAGGAAAGTTTCTATATCCAAGTGCTCGGCCTTTCGGATCGAATCCAAGGTCATTTGGTACCCCACCAGATAAGAGGGGAGGAATCCACCCTTTCCAAAATAAACGCCCAAGGTTTCCGGAGTCAGGAGGAGACGATTTTCTGCCAGATAATAACCCACGGAGCATTTGGTATGCCCCGGTAGATCGATCACAGTAAAGCACATCCCGCCGCAGGAAATTTGGTCGCCTTCTACTACGGAAATATCTGCCCGCAGTTCGTCAAAGAGATTTTCGTACTCTGTGACACCTTGCAAAAGGGCGGATTTTCGGTCTAAGTCTCCCATGATTTTTCGGGCAGAAGCCTTGCGGAAAATTGTTTCTGCATAGCTCCCGGCAACTACTTGCACGTTGGGATATCGCTTGCGTAAGTAGGCAGAGCCTGCGGCGTGGTCGTAGTGGGAGTGCGTCAGGAGAATATAATCAAGGGGGCGAGGTCCGAGTATTTTGCGGATATTGTCTGCTATAGCATAGCCGGTAAATCCGAAACCGGTATCATACAGCACAGCCGTCTGTCCGTCGTCAATGAGGAATGCACTGTCCCCGGGGATGGCGCGGACATCGGTAATGGTCAGTGGGCGCATAGACAGATCCTTTATGCCTGACGGGGTGCAAGGTTTAGTTCTTCGGCATAGGCTTTCATAGCCTCGATACAGATGGCGGCCACATCCTTGACCTCCATGCCCAGCATGGCACAGCCTTGCTTAATGACTTCGCGGTCGCATTTTGCCGCAAATTTCTTATCCTTGAACTTTTTCATAAAGCTGGAGACTTCCATATCCGTAATACCGGCGGGACGCATTCTGGCGGCAGCCTGAATGATGCCCGTGAGCTCGTCTACGGTGAACAGGGACTTTTCCAATGTGGTCACAGGCTCTACATCATTACAGTGACCGTATCCGTGGGCAAGGATGGCGCGGACTTCCTCGGGAGTCAGACCGGCTTCTAAGAGGGGAGCCTCGGTATGCTGTAGGTGTTCCTCAGGATGCTGTTCGTAGTCATAGTCATGGAGATAACCAATGGCCATCCAGTGACCCTCATCTTCTCCATAGTGCTTGGCAAGACCGCCCATGGCTACCATGACATTCTTTGCGTGGAGGAACAGGTGATCTTCAGTCGTGGTTGTGCTCAATAATTCTTTTGCTCTTTCTAAAGTAAGCATGAGAGTATCTCCTTTGTATGTTTATCAAATGTCTTCCAATAAAAGACTCAGGGCAAAGACGATAGGGCCTACAAACTGGATCCAGAAGCTAATGTGCTTCCGCCCCATACGGCGCAGAGTCACAGACAGGGCGATACCCAGTGCCGTCACCGCAGGGGAGAGGTACAGTACCTGATACAAGAAGGTGGTGTCCGCAACAATCTCGATGAAAATACCCACAACGAGAATAAAGGGGAACAGGATAAGGCCGTTGAGGAAATTCAGAACAACAGAAATCTTGTCAAGGGCGCTACAAGTAAGACGCTTGTCCTTTTTGATCAGGATTATGCAAGCAATGCATGCGCAAACAGCTAAGATTGTGGTAAGGATCGCGGCTTCGCTACTTAGGGACAGACCACCGAAGGAGAAACTGTTCTCGATGGGGTCGGGATAGTCCCAGCTTACAATGGAGAGACCAAGCTGTTCCAGTTCCGCAGGATCGGTGATCCGTGTGTCGTTGACACCGTCAGAACTATGGCATACCCCGGTGGGGCTAAAGCTACTGTCTGCATAGGAAGGATCTCCCATAAGGTATCCGGGCAGTATGTTGAGATTGATGGAAAAAAAGTTTCCCTCGGACTCTCCGATACGGTAAAAATCGGATTCCAGCCGGTTACGGTCTTCCACATAGCCGTACCATGCGATGGAACGATCTCCTAAATACTTTTCGTGGGGGGAATATTCTCCTACATAGATATCCGAGATGGTTTCCGTCTTACCTTGGAAGGTGTAGGTAATGGTGAAGGGGAATTCTTGACGGGTTACGGCAGGCTTTTGGACACCATAGCCCAAGAACAGCAGGGCACAGGTAGCAACCAGATATATGCCGAAGATCCATAATGCTTTTGCTTGATTTTTCTTTTTCATAAAAATCACTTCCTTGCAGATGTTACATACAGTATATCATATCGATAGGGTTATTTTCAACATTTTTCGTTACATTCCATCTATGATACAATAAGACTACTTGCATGTAGCAGAAAGATAGTGCAAACATATGCAGTAAAGAAAGTTTTTGCAAGATAGGAGGTACTGCTTCTTTTCTATTTTTATATGGTTGCTATTCGGGCGAATATAGCCCCGAGACAATGGGAATAGAAAGAATGAACCCCCCACTGTACCAGTTGGCACAGTGGGGGGAGGTGTTAGATCAATTAGAAGGGCAGAGTAGCGTGAGGACCACTTCTCAGATACTCGTTGGTGTGGTTCTGATAGCCCAGGTAGTTGGGAGTGTTAACAGGGTCAGCGGGGAGCCAACCGGGCTTGTTATACTTGTTGGTGTTGGGAGCGTCGGGGCAATAAACATCGGACCATACGTGACCGGTGTTGGTAACAGCAAACTGGCAGTTCCAGTGAGAGTAACGACCGGGAACACCCAGGGAACGAGCGCAAGCGTTCATCAGGTGAGCCATGTCGCAGCAGTTACCGGCCTTGGCATTCCAGGTGCCCAGAGCGCCACGCTGAGTGTCATAGTAGCTATCGTAGGAGATCTTAGCAACCATGTACTCCATGAGGTTGAACATAGCCTGATAGGTGGTGGCGGGCTTCTTGTAGCCACCGTGAGCGCCGGTGCTGTAAGCCATACCTGCCTTAGCTACGGAGATAATGGTAGCATTGTTGGAGGGGCAGTTGGTGGTGGGAACCATGTACTGCTTGTAAGCGGAGAAGTCATTGCCGAAGGAAGCATCGCCGGAGCCTACGCCGAGGTATTCGTACCAGGGCTTAACTGCAACGGATTCGGGAAGAACGCCGTTCTTTGCATAGGAATCCAGAACAACAGCCATGAGATAGACAACGCCGTGATGGTGCATCTGACCCAGGGAGGTGGAACAGTAGTTAGCAGCCTGACCGTTGTTGACCATGAAGTTGTTGGTTCTGGTAGCCATATCCAGGTAATTTGCCTTGGTGAGGGTACCTGCCACCAGAGTTTCGGTGGGATTCTCAGGTTCGGAATAGGAAGGAACGCTGAGAGTGCCGGTAGTCTGACCCTGGTTCAGACCATGGATGACCTGACCGGCAAGATACAGGTACTGAGCGGGTCTCAGGTTGGTAGTGCCTACAAGGATGGTTTCGGGGAGATCCT
>JAZREB010000187.1:0-2496 GCA_045660585.1 Faecousia sp.
CATTTGTCTTGCAGTGACCCCTGCTCTAAAGTCCTTCGGCGTACCGGGCAGACCCCGCCTGTTTGAGGTAGGGGAGATCATACGGCAAAAGAACGCCCTCAGACGGGGACAGGCTCCCGGTCGTTCCTTCCGTGGGAAGTCATGCTCTGTGACGGAATTACAGGCAGATCCCTCTCTGGAGATCGACTTTCACATTGTGCCTCCACGTATGGCCCATTATTTGGAGTGCAGTACGAAAATTTACGAAATTTATCTCAAATACGTTGCGCCGGAGGATATTCATGTGTATTCCATCGATGAGGTATTCATCGATGCCACTGCTTATATCCATGCCTATGATTATTCTGCCCGTGCCTTTGCTCGGAAACTCATCTATGATGTTTTGGATACTACCGGGATCACCGCAACGGCGGGGATCGGTACCAACTTATATCTTGCCAAGATCGCTATGGACATTGTGGCCAAGAAAATGGCCCCCGATGCCTTCGGTGTCCGTCTGGCAGAACTGAACGAGATGAGCTATCGAGAACAGCTATGGGATCACCGACCTTTAACGGATTTCTGGCGTGTCGGCAGAGGAATCGCCAAAAAGTTAGAAGCTCACCGCATGTACACCATGGGAGATATTGCTCGCTGCTCCATAGGCAGGGCAGACCGGTATCACAATGAGGAACTGCTGTATAAGCTCTTTGGTGTGAACGCAGAGCTACTCATCGACCATGCTTGGGGCTGGGAGCCTTGCACCATAGCCCACATCCGAGCATACAAGCCCGTCAGTAACAGCCTGACCTCCGGTCAGGTTCTCCACCATCCCTACTCCTATGATAAGGCGGCCTTGGTATTGCGAGAGATGGCAGATGCTCTTGCTATGGATCTGGTGGAAAAGTCTCTGGTGACGGATCAATTGGTTCTTACCGTCGGTTATGATCGGGAGAGCCTCAGGGACGGCATCTATACTGGGGAGGTAGTATCCGACGGCTATGGTCGTGCAGTGCCCAAATCTGCTCATGGAACGGTCAATCTCAGGCGCAAGTGTGCTTCTTCCAAGCGTATTACCGAGGGGATCATGGCTCTGTATGAGAAAATCGTAGATCCTCGACTTTTGATCCGTCGGCTGAATCTTACAGCCGCCCGTGTATGCCCTGTGGGTAGTTCGGAACCGGACTGGACACAGCTCAGCCTTTTTGATGATCCTGTCAGGCAGGAAGAAGAGGGGGAGACGGTTCGTTTGGAACGGGAGCTTCGTCAGCAAAAGGCGATTTTACACATCCGTCAAAAATTCGGCAAAAATGCTATCCTCAGGGGCATGAGTTTAGAAGAGGGGGCAACTGCCATAGAACGTAACGGCCAGATCGGCGGTCACAAGGCATAGAGGAGGGGATAGTATGACCGGGAAATACGACGATATCATGGATCTGCCTCATCCCACATCACCTCGACATCCCCGGATGTCTCTGACGGATCGGGCGGCACAGTTTTCTCCCTTTTCTGCCTTGGTTGGTTATGAGGATGCCATAGCGGAAAGCGGACGGCTGACCTGTGCGGAACAGATCACAGAAGAAAACGAAAAGGAACTGCTGGACCGAAAACTCCGCTATCTCCACGACCACCCCGGGGAGAGGATCTTCCTGACCTATTTTCAGCCCGATGAGCGTAAAACAGGAGGCGCTTATTTACAAACAGAGACAAGAATTGTCCGGGTAGATCCTATGAAACAGCTCCTGATTACAGAGGAATTGTGTATTCCCATGGGGTATATTCGGGATCTGCAGATTCCCGAAAATGATATTTAAAGAGCGAATGCTATCTTTTTCCGGAAAGAATATTTGTAAATATGTGATAAAATTGATAGAAATATAAAAATAATGGTTGAAATTATAGCATCATTCGTATATAATGCTAAATAGGCAGTGATATACTGACCGGAAAGGAGTCCTATAGGATTATGGATATCAAGAAGAAAATCGAAGAAATCGTAGAAAAGATCAAGTCCAATCCCTCCCTGAAGGAGGATTTTGCAAAGGATCCCGAAAAGACTGTGGAAAAGATCCTGGGCGTGGATATTCCCGATGGCGTAGCCGATAAGATCATCGACGGCGTTAAGGCGGCTCTTGCCGGGGATAAGCTGTCCGGCCTTGCAGGCAAGCTCAAGGGCATGTTCTGATCCTACGTTAAACCGTACATTAGGCTGATGCTGTAGACTACACAAGCAGAGGCCAAATTATATAAAAGAACAGGAGAGATTACTATGGGTAAATTTGTCATTCGCGCAACCAACACCGGCGTAAAGTTCGATCTGAAGGCAGGTAACGGTGAAGTTATCGCCACTTCCGAAGTTTATGCAAGCGACGCATCCTGCCTCAAGGGCATCGAGAGCATCATCAAGAACGCTCCCGTAGCCAATGTAGAGGACCACACCGTAGAAGAGATCGTTACTGTCAAGTGCCCCAAGTTCGAGGTTTACACCGACAAGGCCGGCGAGTATCGTTTCCGCCT
>JAZREB010000188.1:0-3815 GCA_045660585.1 Faecousia sp.
ACCGTAGGTATATCATGCCCCACAGCCGTGGGGTATATCATATCGTAGATATATCATTCGCACCAACGGTGCGCTAAATCGGAATTTGATTAGCTGATGGATCCATGGTCTTTCTATATAAAAAGATAATTAGAAAATTCTGAAAAAAATACTTGACATTCGTCCTATGTGGTGGTATGATATAGACCATCAAGAACACTTTAGCACGCTAATGCGGTATCTGAGAGAATCGCTACTGCATTAACGCAGTGTTTGGACAAATTATTTATATGTTACATTGGGTTCTGTACCACAGTAACACTTGCGAAAGGAGCACCTCCCTATGAAGAAATTTACCCGAATCCTGTCCATGTTCCTTGTTCTGGCAATGCTGTTCAGCGTTTCTGCATTTGCCGCAGAGACTACACAAGAGTCTGCACCTACCCAGGACATTCTGTCCCTCTTGGACTATGATGCCGCAATGGTCGATGCAGAATATCTGGTCGAGACCATCGGTGTCCGTCTCACCGGCACCAAGGCTGAGATCGCAGGCCTTGACTATGTCGAAGCACAGTACGCAGAACTGGGCTACGAGATTGAACGTCAGGATTTCACTCTGGAAACCCGTACTTCCGGCGACATCTACATCGGTGATATGATCATCGCCGCCGGTACTCCCTCCAAGAACGATGCTTACACCGGCTTTGGTGAAGCCGAAGGTGTTCCCGTTCTCCTTACAGACCCTGCAGAGGTCGCTACCCTGGGCGAGGATCTGTCCGGTGTGATCGTATTCATGCTGGGTAACTGCCGTACCGCCAGAGTCAATGGCGCTACCGCTCCTGTAGATCAGGACACCTATGATGCCATTGCCGCCCTCAACGCCGCAGGCGCCGCCGGTATCGTCGTCATGATGGATCCCACCACCGAGGAAACCGAGCGTTACCAGATCCGTGTTTCTACCCCCAATTTCCAGACCGTAGGTATGGAAATTTCCACCCCCACTCTCATTACCAATGCTATGGATGCTGAGAAGCTGGTCGCATACCTTTCTGAAAATCCGGAGGCACTGGTTAAGATGGAAGGCCGCAACTATGTCAATTCCCAGAACCTGATCGTTACCAAGAAGGCCGCCCGGGAAACTGACATGACAATCTATGTCACCTGCCACATTGACTCCGTTCTCCCCAGCCCCGGTGCAAATGACAACGCTTCCGGTGTTGTTGGTGTACTGGCTATGGCTCGTGCCTTCAAGGATATCGAGACCAACTACAACATTCAGTTCATTACCTTCGGTGCAGAAGAAGTCGGCCTCCAGGGTGCAGAATATTTCGCACAGAATCTGAGTGCAAAGGAAATCGAAGATGCCATCGGCAACTACAATCTGGACATGGTTGCTACCAGCCAGGAAGACTGCGTATACATCTTCATGAACTCCTCCACCAATCCCTCTGCTCCCGTCAATGACGCATCTCTGGAGACCCACGTAACCCGTATGTCCCGCAATGCCGCTATCGCTCTGGGCTATGATGTAGAGTACTACCGTACCTGCTACGACCGTACCACCGACCACTACGCCCTCCACAAAGTCGGCATCCCTGCAGTTGAATTCGACTGGAGAGCCAATGCAGAGGGTACCTCCTTCGAGGCATATTACCACACCCGTTACGACGATTTCGAGCACAACTTCAGCAAGGAAAAGCTGAAGAAGCAGCTCGATGCCATCACTCTGGCTGTTTACACCGATGCAACTGCCGACTATGTTGCAGTTGTTGGCGAAGGCGTATACCGTGAGTATTACACCACCCTGGCAGAGGCTGTCGCCGCCGCCGGCGAAGAGTCCGTCCGTCTGCTGAAGGCTTTCGAGGACGTTTCCGAGGAAGCATGGTATAGCGAGGCCGTGAACTATGTAGTCACCAATGGCCTCATGATCGGTACCTCCAATACCGAGTTTAAGCCCGAATCCAAGCTGACCCGTGCTATGCTGATCACTACCCTGTACCGCATGGCAGGTGAGCCCACTGTAGAAGAAGCTACTCCCTTCACCGATGTAGAAGAAGGCACCTGGTACTCCGATGCTATCGCATGGGGCTATGCAAATGGTATCGTTCAGGGCATGAGCGATGATACCTTTGCTCCCAACAAGGAACTGACCCGTGAACAGATGGTTACCTTCCTGTACCGCTATGCAAAGGTTGCGGGCATCGAGATCGTTGCCTTCACCGATTACAGCAATTATACCGATGCTGATGCTGTCAGTGGTTACGCCACAGTAGCTATGAGCTGGGCTATTGC
Organism: Faecousia sp.; assembly: GCA_045660585.1. Taxonomy (GTDB): domain Bacteria; phylum Bacillota; class Clostridia; order Oscillospirales; family Oscillospiraceae; genus JAZOXB01. The sequence continues at coordinate 2,272 of JAZREB010000188.1, forward strand.
AGAGAGCATCATCCAGGGTGTTTCCGGCGATATGTTGGCACCTCAGGGCACTGCTACCCGTGCACAGGTTGCCGCAGTGATCATGAGACTGGCTCTGCTTGCCAAGTAAGCCTATATCCCATCCATCAAACCCCTGCTCCATTTGCGGAGCAGGGGTTTTGCTGTGCCTGTGGTTTCTCTAAAATCCAAAAAGAGGGAATTCCTTTTTCCTTCTTTTTGTGATATACTATACCTATAAATGACTATGTTTCGGGGAGGAAATCCTATGAAATTGCTCCACTTATCCGATCTCCATTTGGGAAAACGGCTGAACAACTTCTCCTTTTTGGAGGATCAGGAATATATTCTCACCTCCATTCTGAGGATCATTGACGACGTAGAGCCACAGGTGGTTATGATCTCCGGGGATGTATATGACAAATCTATCCCATCGGGAGAGGCGGTACAGCTCTTTGATGATTTCCTCAACCGCCTTGCCAAGCGGGATCTGCAAATTTTGATCATCAGTGGCAACCACGATTCTGCGGAGAGATTGTCCTTCGGCAATCGTCTGTTGGAACGGGCGGGGATCCATCTTTCTCCTGTGTATGACGGCAGTGTAAAATCTGTCACGGTTTCCGATGAGCATGGAGAGGTGCGATTCTATCTTTTGCCTTTCCTAAAGCCCGGCCATGTACGTCAGTGTTTCCCGGAGGAGACTGTAGAGAGCTACACCGAGGCCATAGCCTTGGCAGTGGAGAAAATGCAGATCGATCCCACTGTGCGCAATGTCCTTCTGACCCACCAATTTGTCACCGGCGTAACAACCTGCGACTCTGAGGATCGGATCGTTGGGGGCATAGATAATGTGGATAAGGCTGTGTTTGCAGATTTTGATTATGTGGCATTAGGCCATATTCACGGCCCCCAGAATGTGGGCTCCAATCGGATCCGCTACTGCGGTACTCCCTTAAAATATTCCTTCTCCGAGGAACATCATAACAAGAGTATTACCGTGGTGGAATTGGGAGAAAAGGGGGAATTGAACCTTGAATTGTTCCCACTGGTTGCCAAACGGGATCTCCGCAGTGTTCGGGGCACCTTTGCAGAGCTTATGGATAGCTCCCGAAAGACAGATGATTATATCCTCGCCATCTTAACAGAGGAAGAGGACGTGCCCGAGGCCTATGGACGGCTTCAGGTGATCTATCCCAATCTGATGGAACTGAAATATGATAATATCCGTACCCGCAGTACGGCGGTGGTGGAGGATCTTGAGGATGTACAGAACAAGTCACCCATAGAGATTTTTGAAAAGCTGTACGAGTACCAGAACGGACAACCTATGTCCCACGAGCAGAGGGATTATTGTGAAAAAATGATTGCAGGAATGGGGGAGGGGAAAGGATGAGACCTTTAAAGTTAACCATGTCTGCCTTTGGCCCCTACGCAGGGACACCCCAGGTCATAGATTTTGAAAAGCTGGGGAGCAGTGGCTTGTATTTGATCACGGGAGACACCGGCGCAGGGAAGACAACCATTTTCGATGCCATTACCTATGCCCT